>NZ_JAANBD010000016.1 GCF_011089885.1 Thioalkalivibrio sp. XN279
TCAGGCCGCTGCCTGGTCGACCAGGCCCATGTCCTCGGCGGTCATGAGTTTTTCGATGTCGATGATGATGATCATGCGTTCGTCGACGGTGGCGAGGCCGTCGATGTATGCGGTGTCCAGGACGGTGCCGAACTCGGGAGCTGGCCGGACCTGGTCGTGGGCGAGGGAGGTGACGTCGGAGACGGCGTCGACGACCATGCCGATGACGCGCTTGCCGATGTTGAGGATGAT
>NZ_JAANBD010000017.1 GCF_011089885.1 Thioalkalivibrio sp. XN279
GTGGTGGCGATCACCAACGAGGCCGGCACCGTGGTCGAGCGGCTGGCCTATGATGCGTGGGGCAAGCGGCGCCCGGCGGACACCTGGCAGACCCCCACCCCCGGGGTGTTCATCGCCGCGATCAGCCTGACCCGCGGCTTCACCGGCCACGAGCACCTGGACCAGGTCGGGCTGATCCACATGGGCGGGCGGGTCTACGACCCGGAGATCGGGCGGTTCCTGTCGCCGGACCCCTTCGTCCAGTTCCCGGCCTCCACCCAGGGCTTCAACCGCTACGCCTACGTCGGCAACAACCCGCTTTCCTATACCGACCCGAGCGGGTA
>NZ_JAANBD010000018.1 GCF_011089885.1 Thioalkalivibrio sp. XN279
GGAACTTCTCCAGCTCGGCCTCGAAGTTGCCGCGGCCGAACTCGCCCACGCAACCCATCGCCTTCTTCTTCACCGCAATGTGACCGTTCACCATGCCGTTCACGCCTTCGGCCATGACGCGGTAATCGCCCTCGAAGCTCTCGGCGTCGATGTACACGTCGATGTCGCCCTTGTCGTGCTCGATCGACATGTGGTTCATCTGCTTGATGATCCCGGTCACGCTGGCCTGGACTTCGCCCACGGCCCGCACGACTTCGCCCACCTCGTCCTTGGCGTCGGATTCGAGCTTGAAGTTAAAGTCGCCGGCGGCCATTTTCTTGGCGGCTTCCAGCACCTGTCCGACCGGGCGGGCGATGGAGCGTGCGATGAGGAAGGCCAGCAGGATGGCGATCAGCACTGCGGCGGTGGAGAGGCCGATGACGATCACCCGGCCGCTGGCCGCGGCTTCCATCGCGCGGTCGCCGCCCTGCTGCATCAGGCCGTCCTGGAACTCGATCAGCTCCCTGATTGCTTCAAGGTAATTGTCCTGTGCTTCCATCATCCGGCCCGTCAGCAACTCTTCAGCTGCTTCGTTCTCGCCGGCGCGGATGAGCTCCTGCAGATCCGTCAGCGCGGCCACGAAGACCGGCCGGGTCGCCTGGACGCCGGCCAGCGCCTGCTTGCCCTCGGGCGAGGTGATGTTCGCCTCGAGCAACTCGATGTTGCGAGTGATTTCAGCTGAGGCCTGCGGGATCTTGTTAAGTTCGGTCTCTATGGCGGAGCGATCGCTGAGCAGGAGTGCCTGCCGAGAAACAATAGCCGTCACGTTGACCTGGCGGACGACGTTCACCGCCCAGGTGGTCTTCGGGTACAGGTCATGCGCCATGATGTCGATTTCTTTGGACAGGCTGCCCATGCGAGTCACGCTGGTCACTGCAACGACCACCAGCAGCAAGACCACGGCTGCAAAGGCGATAGCCAGCCTGGTACCAATCTTCAAGTTCTTCACGGTATTTCCCCTTCAGTACATTGTCAGTTTCAGGCCGCTGCCTGGTCGACCAGGCCCATGTCCTCGGCGGTCATGAGTTTTTCGATGTCGATGATGATGATCATGCGTTCGTCGACGGTGGCGA
>NZ_JAANBD010000019.1 GCF_011089885.1 Thioalkalivibrio sp. XN279
TTGGCGGCGGTGTTGATGGTGTCGGCGGAGGACTTGATGCCGCCCATCAGTTCGTTGAGCTTGTCCATGGACTCGTTGACGGCTTCCTGGAGGACTTTGAAGTCGCCGTGGTAGGTGCCGTCGATCTTCATGCGCAGGTCGCCATCGGCCAGGGCGACCATGACGCGCTTGACCTGGTTGATGGGCCCGACGACGGCATCGAGGGTGGCGTTGACGCCATCGACGATCTTCTTGAAGTCACCCTGGTGGTG
>NZ_JAANBD010000020.1 GCF_011089885.1 Thioalkalivibrio sp. XN279
GGCTGGGGCATTGGGCTTGGCGGCTGGGGCGCGTGCCGGGGCGATGTAAGCGGTCTTTGATTCGTCCATGCGGAACACGGCGACGGCTTCTGCGAGGCCGTGAGCCTGGTCCTCGAGGGAGCCTGCGGCGGCGGCGGACTCTTCGACCAGGGCGGCGTTTTGCTGGGTGACCTCGTCCATTTGTGCGACGGCGGTGGAGACCTGCTCGATGCCCTGGCTCTGCTCGTCAGAGGCGGCGGAGATCTCGGCCATGAT
>NZ_JAANBD010000021.1 GCF_011089885.1 Thioalkalivibrio sp. XN279
CATGGTGAACGGTCACATTGCGGTGAAGAAGAAGGCGATGGGTTGCGTGGGCGAGTTCGGCCGCGGCAACTTCGAGGCCGAGCTGGAGAAGTTCCCCGGCAAGAAGCGCTTCATCAACGACACCATCGAACAGGTCCGCGCCAACCTCAAGGCGCTGATCGCCGACGCCAACATGCTTTCCGAGGCTGCACTGGCCGGCAAGCTGGAGACGCGGGCGGATGCCTCACACCACCAGGGTGACTTCAAGAAGATCGTCGATGGCGTCAACGCCACCCTCGATGCCGTCGTCGGGCCCATCAACCAGGTCAAGCGCGTCATGGT
>NZ_JAANBD010000022.1 GCF_011089885.1 Thioalkalivibrio sp. XN279
GGGGTCTGCCAGGTGTCCGCCGGGCGCCGCTTGCCCCACGCATCATAGGCCAGCCGCTCGACCACGGTGCCGGCCTCGTTGGTGATCGCCACCACCGAGCCCAGGTGATCCCGGTGCCAGTAGCGGGTGGTGTTGGTGGTGCTGGTGCCGCTGCGCTCGATGGTGGCCACCGTGGCGCCCTGGGCCTGGACGTAGAAGGTATGAGCAAAGCTCATCCCCGTCTGGCGGCGCTCGTAGAGCGCGGACCCGTAGAGCGTCACCACGGTCTGGCCGCTGCTGCGGCCATACTGGCGGAACATCGCCCGGTCGCCGCCCGGACCGTACCAGTACTCGGCAGAATTGCTGCCGTCGCGCTCCATCCGCCGCGGCTTGTTGAAGCTCCACCACGTCACCGTGCGCGCCCCGGGACCGGTCACCTGGGTCAGATTACCGTTGGCGTCGTAGCCGTAGCTGCGCACCCCCGCCGGCGTGGTGACCGCGGAGACCTGGTGCGGCCGGTTGGCATGCGTGTACTGGTAATTGGTGAAGCTGCCCTTGCCGAGGATGTTCCCGGCCGGGCCGTACTGGATCGATTCCGAGCCCAGGTGCGAACCCCCAGCCGTCTTCAGCGTCACCGTCGTCAGCCGGCCCTCATGCAGAAAGTTACGGCAAGTACGTATACCGTGTATGGGCAAACGCGACCAAATATAGCACCCTCACGATTGTTGGCAGCTGGGGGATCGTCATGGCCCGGACCCGAAGCAACAGTGCGATCTCTCTGTTCTTCGCGCTGTTGAGCGTCACCTTCCTGGCCAGGGCCGATGTGCCGGGCCACTTGCCAGGCGAGTTCTCAGACGACTCAACGGGAGCCGCCACGTATCAGGTGCCGCTACGCTTGCCGATCGGCGCTGGCGGAATGCAACCCGAGCTGGCTTTCCTGTACCACTCGCGGGCCGGCAACGGCCAGCTCGGCGTCGGGTGGTCTCTCTCCGGCCTCTCGGTTATTACCCGCTGCAGTGCGATGCGGGATTCCGAAGGCGTCACTCACACCGCAGGCGTCACCTTATCGTCGTCGGATCGTTTCTGTCTCGACGGCCAGCCGTTGCGCCACCAAGCCGGCACCTACGGGGCATCCGGCACGCTGTACTACACGGAGGTACAGAGTTTCCAGTACGTCCGCAGCTACGGCTCCACGGCCGGGGCGCCCACGTACTTCGAGGTCAACGATCGATCGGGCCTGAAACGTGTCTACGGCCAGACCTCGGACAGCAGGATTACGTCGGTCGGTAACACCGCTGGCGTCCCGATCGTCTGGGCCATCAACCGGATCGAGGACAAGCACGGCAACGCGATCACGTTCACGTACGGCCGCGACACGGTCAACGGTGAATACTGGCCCAGCGAGATCCGCTGGTCGAACCGCAACCTGACCGTTCTTGGACGCGCTCTCTTCAACTACACCACCACTCGTCCCGACAAGAGCTACGGGCACGGGTATGGCGGCATGAAGCAGGCGCTGACGCGACGACTCAGCTCGGTCCAGGTGAATGAAGGGTTATCAAATCAGGTTCGGACCTACAGTTTGTCGTACAACCAAGGACCCTACAGCAACCTGAGCCAGCTCTCGTCCATCCAGGAGTGTGCGGGCGGAACCTGCCTGCCGGCGACCACTTTTCAATGGACCACGGGACAGCAGGGATTCGAGTTGGCGGGCGCTACCAGCGCTGCTCCGGCGTACAGCAATCTGAAGTGGCTGGATGTGGACGGCGACGGCCGCCGCGATGCCGTGGTGGGCCATCAGGGCACGATCCGCATCTATTTCGCGAAAAACAATGGCTACCCGACCACGAGCAGCGTCCCGGCCGGATCCAACCTGAAGCTCGAGCATGCCGTCGTGCTCGACTACAACGGCGATGGCCGCATGGATCTCCTGGTTCCCAACACGACGAGCGGAAACTGGGACCTCTACCAGTCGACCGGGACCAATTTCCAGTACCTGCAAACGGGGCGGGCGCACTACAACGCCTACAACAAGCATCCCGTCGCCTTCGACATTACGGGCAACGGCGTCTCCGACCTGTTCTTCCGGAATGGCGGCTACATCAACGTCTACCAGAGTCTGGACGGCGGAGGCTTCGCCTCGATTCCGATCGCCACCGCCTGGCGGGTCGCGGATGAGCAAAAGTTCATGCCGATCGAGTTTAACGGCGATGGCCGCCCCGACCTCTTCGTCACCGGTGACGGCACCCAGAACTGCGGTGGCGGTGGTGGTGGCGGCGGGGGCGGTGGTGGCGGCGGGGGCGGTGGTGGCGGCGGCGGCGGCATCATCGAACAATCCATCAATCTCGCGCCGCTCGGGATGCAGACGACCAGCCAGTCGTCCAGCACCGGGTCAGAGACTTGCATGCTCACCGCAGGCGCCCTCGTCTGGGTCCATGGTTCGGGCGCACCCCTCGTGCGGCCGACCGGAGGCCAGGCGGCCTACTCCGACCTACGAATTCTCGACCTGAACGGCGACGGGCTCACCGACGTCGTCGAGATCTACCCTTATACCGGACAAATGAAGGTTTACCTGAACCGGGGCGGCTACTGGGAGCCGGTCTGGTCCGGGCTAGACAACTCGAGCTGGACGCGCTCCCTCGTGTTCGACTGGAACCTGGACGGGCGCGACGACCTGCTCGTATTGCGCCCTGGCAACCAGTTCCATGCCCTGACCTTTCGCGACAATGTAGTCGAGGTACTGCCAACCTCGATCTGGTCTCTGTCAGCAGCCATGGTGGTTGGCGACTGGAGCGGTAACGGCCTGGCCGATGTGTATTACGAGGCCAACAACACCTGGCACGTAAAGCGTCACCGGGGTACCCGGGCGGGACACTTGCGCGTCATCACCAATGGCCTGGGCGACGAACTTTCGATCAACTACGCGGCCTTGTCGGACAGCTCATCGCCGGGTTACGGGGTGTATTCCGGCCACCTCGCCGGCGACGCCTCGACCGCCACGCCCCGCTATCGCGACTTTCTCGGGCCGATCTACGTCGTCGAGAGCTATGCGGCGGATGCCGGGACGAACTCTGCCAGCGGCACCCCCCAGAAGGTCACGACAACTTACCGCTACTGGGGCGCGAAACTGAACCAGTACGGTCGAGGATTCCTCGGTTTTCGGCGCATCGCCGCTCACAACGCCAACACCAACATCGTCACCGAGAACGAGCATTTCCAGGCCTTCCCCTACACCGGAATGGTGGCGAAGACGCTACGTAAAATGCCCAACACCCAGACAATCGTGGAGTCTGACTGGGATGCATGGCATGAATGGTTCACCGAGGAATGCGCGCCGCCGTATCCTCCCCAGTGCCAGGCCCCGCCGCCGCCGACGATCACACTGAATCCCGGACCTGTCGTGAGCGAGTCCACGACCATTGCCGCCCACAAGACCCTGGGATCGAGTGGTGCTGGGCGCGTGTATTTTCCTTACGCCTTCAAGACAACCGAGAAGGAGTTCGAGCTTTCCTCCGGCGGGAGCCTGTTTCGGATCGCGGAGACTACCTTCACTTACGACAACAACGGCAATGCCACCCAGGTTGCCGCGCGGGTGACGGACGCCCATGGCGGGGACGAACATACGACCACGACCGTCAACACTTTCACCCACTCGGAATCTTGTCCGTCCCGCCTGACGCAGAGCGTGGTCACCCAGGTCGCACCGGCCGCGAGTGTCTACGGCAGCGGCACCACCGGACAGCGCACCGCGAAGTTCCAGTACGACCCCGTACATTGCCAGCTCATCGCCGAAACGAGCGATTTCGGGACCACTGCGGCACTGACAAGGAGTTACGGGCACGACGCGTTCGGTAACCGGACGTCGGAAACCGTCAGCGGCGCGGGCATCAGCCCGGCGCGAGTCACCACCACTACCTTTGAACCGACCGGGCGCTTCATCCAGCAGCGGGTCAACGCGCTGGGGCATACGGAATCCTTCGGGTGGAACCTCGGGCTTGGTGTCCGCCAGTCGGTTACCGATCCGAATGGACTCGTGATCTCCTGGCAGCATGACAGTTTCGGGCGCGAACTCCGCGTCACCGGCCCTCGAACCACGCAATTCACCGACACGGTTCGGTCCTGGTGCGGCACGGGCGGTTGCCAGCACCCCGACGCCGTGCTGAAGGTGACGCGGACAACGTCGGGCACGGCCCTGGAACGCGGCGAGTCGATCACGGAAATCGATCGACTGGGACGCACCGTCGCCCAGGCCGAGCGCAATGTGCAGGGTCACTGGACGTACGCGTTGACGTACTTCGACCCCGCAGGGCGGCCCTACGCGAGTTCCGGGCCGTTCCGTCCAGGCATGGATTCCGGCGCCTGCTGGACGGTCCGGCACTACGATCCGCTCGGGCGGGTGCGACACCAGTACGCGGCGTCCGACCCCGCGCACTGCAGCACCCTGGTGCCGCCGGCATTGGGCGCGACGCCATCCGGCTGGTCGCATACCGAGACGACCTACGCGGGCTTGACCGAAACCACGAACGACCCCGAGGGGCGGCAGCGGCAGACCGTCGTCAACGTCGTCGACCGGCTGCGCTTCGTCCGCGAACACGACGGACTGGCCTGGCAGGAAACCGAGTACCGCTACGATGTCCACGGGAATACGAGCTGGGTGGAGGACCCAGGCGGAGCGCAGACGATCTCGCTGTTCGACTCAGCCGGTCGCAAGGGCTATATGTCCGATCCCAGCATGGGCGTCTGGACCTATGGTTACAACGCCGCCGGCGAACTGACCTCGCAGACCGATGCCAAGGGCGTCACGGTCAGCATGACCTACGACGCGCTGGGGCGGATCAAGACTCGCAGCGAGCCGGAGGGCACGACCACCTGGACCTATGACAACACGGCCCATGGCGCGGCCCGCGGCCGGGTGACGGACATCGTCGGGCCCGACGGCTACCGGGAGCGGTTCTGGTATCAAGGCACCGGCGGCGATGTCTCGCATGCGGCACGCTACATCGACACGCAGTGGTTCTGGACTAGCTTTGACTACGACAGTCTCGGGCGCGTGTCGAGGATCCGTTATCCCTCGGTGAACTGTGGCTCGCCCTGCAGTTCGGTACCGGCCGATGCCGGCCGTTTGCGGGTGGACCAGTACTATCGCTACGGTCACCTGTACCAGGTGCGCGAGCGCCGTCCGGACGGCACGGCGGGCACCGTGTACTGGGAGGCGCTGGAAGTGGACGCGCTGGGCAGCGTGACGCTGGGGCGGGTCGGCAACGGCCTGGAGACGCTGCGGTACGTGAATCCGGCCACCGGCCTGTTGGAGCATCTCACGACAGGGACGGCAGGCAACCCGACGGCGGTGCAGGACCTGTCGATGGCCTGGGACCGGGTCGGCAACCTGACCGAGCGCACGGATCACACCGCCAACCGGCGCGAGGATCTGCTGTACGACGGCTTGGGGCGTCTGAAGACGGTGACGCTGAAGACGGCTGGGGGTTCTTCCCTGGGCACGGAATCGATCCAGTACGGCCCGGCCGGGAACATCCTCGGCAAGGGCAGCTTCACCAATTACCAGTACACGCATGCCAACCGGCCGCACCAGGTCTCCGCGGTCACCACGCCGGCGGGGGTGCGCAGCTACGGCTACGACGCCAACGGTAATCTGACCCAGGTGACCGGTCCCGGGGCGCGCACGGTGACGTGGTGGAGCTTCAACAAGCCGCGGCGGATGGAGCGCGACGGCAGCAATTCTGCCGAGTACTGGTACGGTCCGGGCGGCGACCGGGCGATGTTCCGCCAGTATGGCCGCAGCAGCGGCCAGACCGTGGTGACGCTCTACGGGTCCGCGCTCTACGAGCGCCGCCAGACGGGGATGAGCTTTGCTCATACCTTCTACGTCCAGGCCCAGGGCGCCACGGTGGCCACCATCGAGCGCAGCGGCACCAGCACCACCAACACCACCCGCTACTGGCACCGGGATCACCTGGGCTCGGTGGTGGCGATCACCAACGAGGCCGGCACCGTGGTCGAGCGGCTGGCCTATGATGCGTGGGGCAAGCGGCGCCCGGCGGACACCTGGCAGACCCC
>NZ_JAANBD010000023.1:307500-348319 GCF_011089885.1 Thioalkalivibrio sp. XN279
CGTAGTCGATGGGAAGCAGGTTAATATTCCTGCACCGTGTATTACTGCGATGGGGGGACGGAGTAGGCTAGGTCATCCGGGCGTTGGTTGTCCCGGTTCAAGCGTGTAGGGAGTGTGGTTAGGCAAATCCGGCCGCACATATCCTGAGGCGTGATGACGAGTTCCCATGTGGAGCGAAGTGATTGATGCCAAGCTTCCAGGAAAAGCCTCTAAGCTTCAGGTAATACATGACCGTACCGTAAACCGACACAGGTGGGTGAGGAGAGAATCCTAAGGCGCTTGAGAGAACTCGGGTGAAGGAACTAGGCAAATTGGTACCGTAACTTCGGGAGAAGGTACGCCCCTGCCGGTGACGAGACTTGCTCTTTGAGCTGGTGGGGGTTGCAGTGACCAGGTGGCTGCGACTGTTTATCAAAAACACAGCACTCTGCAAACACGAAAGTGGAAGTATAGGGTGTGACGCCTGCCCGGTGCCGGAAGGTTAATTGATGGGGTTAGGGAAACCGAAGCTCTTGATCGAAGCCCCGGTAAACGGCGGCCGTAACTATAACGGTCCTAAGGTAGCGAAATTCCTTGTCGGGTAAGTTCCGACCTGCACGAATGGCGTAACGATGGCCACACTGTCTCCACCCGAGACTCAGTGAAATTGAATTCGCTGTGAAGATGCAGCGTTCCCGCGGCTAGACGGAAAGACCCCGTGAACCTTTACTACAGCTTTGCACTGAATTTTGAGCACGCTTGTGTAGGATAGCTGGGAGGCTTTGAAGCTGGGACGCCAGTCCTGGTGGAGCCGCCCTTGAAATACCAGCCTGGCTTGCTTGGAGTTCTAACCTAGATCCGTTATCCGGATCAGGGACAGTGTATGGTGGGTAGTTTGACTGGGGCGGTCTCCTCCCAAAGAGTAACGGAGGAGCACAAAGGTACCCTCAGCGCGGTCGGACATCGCGCATTGCGTGCAAGGGCATAAGGGTGCTTGACTGCGAGACAGACACGTCGAGCAGGTGCGAAAGCAGGTCCTAGTGATCCGGTGGTTCCATATGGAAGGGCCATCGCTCAACGGATAAAAGGTACTCCGGGGATAACAGGCTGATTCCTCCCAAGAGTCCACATCGACGGGGGAGTTTGGCACCTCGATGTCGGCTCATCACATCCTGGGGCTGTAGCAGGTCCCAAGGGTATGGCTGTTCGCCATTTAAAGTGGTACGCGAGCTGGGTTCAGAACGTCGTGAGACAGTTCGGTCCCTATCTGCCGTGGGCGTTGGAAAATTGAAGGGATCTGCTCCTAGTACGAGAGGACCGGAGTGGACGTACCTCTGGTGTTCCGGTTGTCACGCCAGTGGCACTGCCGGGTAGCTATGTACGGAAGGGATAACCGCTGAAGGCATCTAAGCGGGAAGCCCACCCTGAGATAAGTTTTCCCTGGGGACTCGATCCCCCTGAAGGGCCCTCGTAGACTACGAGGTTGATAGGTCGGGTGTGTAAGCGCAGCAATGTGTTTAGCTAACCGATACTAATTGCCCGTGAGGCTTGACCATATAACACCCAAGCATTCAGGGTGTTGGTGCTCCTTGAACTTATGCGTCGCCTTGGAGCGACGACGTCAAAACTTTCCGATTTCGCGGCGCCCGGCTTTGACGGCGGGGCGCGATACGTGAACCAGTTTGCCTGGCGGCATTAGCGAGCGGGAACCACCCGATCCCATTCCGAACTCGGAAGTGAAAACGCTCAGCGCCGATGGTAGTGCGGGGTTTCCCCGTGTGAGAGTAGGTCACTGCCAGGCACCTAAAACAAAACCCCCGGTCTCGCTCGAGGCCGGGGGTTTTTCTTTTTGCGCGCGAAACTGTGAGCTGGCGCACATTAATCCGGCGCTTTGCAGGGGCAAAGTCGAGGCCAGGTTCAGACAAGGGCAAACCCACCGAAAGGTGGCGACGCAAAGTCTCCGGTCTAACGGGCGCATCGCCCCACGACAGCGGGACCGCCGGAATCACGGCCGCCATGGCTGTTCTTTATCCTCCCGGCGAAGCGTGCGCGCATCGGGTGGCGGGAGTGGACAGCGATGAGCAAATTCGAAACGACTTTCCTTTCTCGCGTCTCCGGCAATCGCGCCTGGACCGTTTTCCTTGCCCTCTGTTGCGTGCTCGCCGGGCTGTGGTCGCAACAGGCCGCGGCGGCGGAGGGCGCCGAGTTCGCCCCGTTGCACACGCGCCCGGTAGCGATGGCGGACGTCGACATCCGGCGGCACGTGCCGGGTGCGTCGCGTACCGACGCGTTCCCCGCCGCAGAGGCCGGGCAGAGCGACAGCGCCGGCCTGTATCGCCAGGTCAGCCGGAATTTCAAGTTCGGCTTGCGCTACACGCGCGCCGTCTTCTCGCTCGCTCCGGCCGAGGCGCTGGCGGACGACCACTACGTGTTCCTGAATCTCGTCGGCATGCTCTGAGCGGCGCCGCGATGGCGGTCGCCCGGCCGCGCAAGTTCAATTTTCACAGCAGAATTGTGATGGCGCGCACGCTTTTCGCGCCATAAATCGGGCGATAGTCGCAACACGATTTAGATAAAGGCAAACCCATCGAAAGGTGGGGACGCAAAGTCACCGGTCTAAAGGGCTTCTGCCCCATGACAGCGGGACCGCCGAAATCCAGTCCGTGTATTGGCCTTCTCCGGTCCCTGGTGGCTTTGCCCTTTCACCTGGTGGTGTAACGAGGGCGGCCATGACTTCAAGCTCCAGCATTCCCTGCTGCAACAGGCTCGGCGCTTGCCGATTCCCCGGCCTGCACCTGGCGCGGCTGTTTGCCCTGGTCCTCCTGTGCTGGGCCGGGCTCGCCACGGCCGCGGCGCCCGAGATCTCCCGCGAACAGATGAAAGGACTGGACGAGCAGGTCCAGGAGATCAAGGCGGACGTGCTGGCGATCGCCGCCGAGCTGAGCCAGCTCGAGGAGCGCCTGCTGTTTCCGTCCAGCACCCAGCTTTCCGTGTTCGTCTCGCTGGAGGAGGGCGCCTCTTACCGCCTGGACGCGGTCGAAGTGCAGCTCGCCGGCCGGCCGGTGGCGCATCACATCTACAGCTTCAAGGAACTCGAGGCGTTGCAGAAGGGCGGCGTGCAGCGCCTGTTCACCGGCAACCTGCCGAGCGGTGAGCACGAGCTTGTGGTGACGGTCAGCGGCAAGCTGCGCAGCGGCGCCGATTTCCGGCGCAGCGAGAACTTCAAGTTCACCAAGGGCGTCGAGCCCAAGATGGTGGCCATCAGTCTCGGCCAGCCCGACGGCGACGGCATCGGCGTCGCGCTGGGAAACTGGTAGTTCGTGATGCGACGACTCACATGGTTGCTCGCAGCCGGCCTGGCGACCTGCCCGGTCGCCGGCGCGGCGGAGCAGCTGCGTGACCCGTACTTCGGAGAAGCGCTGTATTACGCGCACCAGGAGCGCTATCTCGACGCCCTGGAGCGGCTCGACACCGAGCTGGCACAGCACTATCGCGTCGATGAGCCCGAGCTCGACAGCCTGCACTATCATGTCGGCCGCGCGGAGTTCTCGGTCGGCGACTTCGAGCTGCACTACCGGATGCATCACCGCGCTGGCCGCGCCATCCGCGCCGTGCTGGAAGGCGACGTGGACGAGGCGGTGCGCAACGAGGCCGCCTTCCGCCTGGCGCGCATCCACTTCCAGAAAGACCAGCCGGAAGACGCGCTGTTCGCGCTGGAGCGGATTTCCGGCGTCGTCCCGGACGAGATCAGCGCAGACGTCGAGTTCCTCCGTGCCAACGTCTACCTGGCGCTCGGCCGCCCCGGCGAGGCGGCCGAAGTGTTGCGCGAGCTGCAGGACGCCAAGGGCCTGGAGGCATTCAGCGCCTACAACCTCGGCATCGCGCTGTTGCAGGACGGGCAGGAGCGTGAAGCCATGGCGCAGCTCGACCGGGCCGGCAAGCTGCAGGGACTGGACCAGGCCGGGCTTGCGATGCGCGACAAGGCCAACTTCGTGCGCGGTGCGCTGCTGCTCGAGTCTGAAGACTACGGCTCAGCACAGGCCGCGCTCGAGCGCGTGCGGCTGGAAGGCCCGTTCTCGAACCAGGCCTTGCTCGGGGCCGGCTGGGCGCACGTTTCCGCTGAGAACTTCGAACGGGCGCTGGTGCCGCTGGCCATGCTCGCCGAGCGCGAGGTCACCGACGCCGCAGTGCAGGAGGCGATCCTGGCGCTGCCCTACGCCTACAGCCGGCTGAACGTCCACGGCCGGGCGGCGCTGCTCTACGGCGAGGCCGTGGAGATTTTCGGCCAGGAGCTGGACAAGGTGGACGCATCCATTCGCAGCATTCGCGAGGGCAGGTTCCTCGCGGCGCTGGTGCGCGAGGAAATACGCCTCAACAAGGACTGGGTGATCCGTTTGCGCTCGCTGCCCGAGACGCCGGAGACCTTTTACCTCGCGACCCTGATGGCCTCGCATGATTTCCAGACGGCCCTGCAGAATTACCTGGATCTCGAGGACCTGCGCAAGCGGCTGGTCTCCTGGGAGCGCAGCTTCGACGCCTTCGAGGACGTGATCGCGCAGCGCCACGCCTACTTCGAGCCGATCCTGCCCGAGCTGGATCGCCAGTTCCGCGAGCTCGACTCACAGATCCGCTTGCGCCAGGCCCAGCGCGCCGGCATCGATCGGCGACTGCAAGCCATGCTGACTGCGCCGCGACCGGACTACCTGGCGACCGCCGACGAGCGCGTCGCCCTCGAGACCCTGCGTGAACTCGCCCAGCGGCTGGGGGCGGCGGACTCGCCCGAGGAAGCAGCCTTGCGCGCGCGCCTGGAGCGCCTCGAGGGGCTGCTGCAATGGGAGCTCGAGACCCGTTACCACGAGCGCTTTACCCAGGCGCACGAGAACCTGGCGGCGCTGAACGAGGTCGTCGTCGCCATGGAGGCGCAATACCAGTCCTTCGTGCGTGCCCGGCAGGCTGCGATGCACAGCTACATCGGTTACGACGAGCAGATCTCCAGGTTGCGTCGGCGCGTGAGCGGGGTCCTGGAGCAGTTGCAGGTGCTCATGGCGCGCCAGGGGCACATGCTCGAGCGCGTGGCAGTGGCCGAGCTTGACCTGCGCCGGCAGCGGCTCGAGGCCTACCAGAACGAGGCCCGTTACGCCTTTGCCGACAGCTTCGACCGCGCTACCAAGGCCCAGGCCGCGGAGGACCAGGGATGACACGCCGCGTCGCCATGCTGCTGGCGGTCGCGCCACTGGCGCTCACGGCCTGTGCCACGGATCCCGACCGCCGCACGCTGGCCGAGTTGAGGTCCGTCGCGGCGGACGTGCAGGAAGTCCAGGTGACTGACGGCCTGGACCGGGCCATGGCCGGTTATCGAGCGTATCTCGAGGAAACGCCGGAGTCGGCGCGCACGCCCGAGGCCATGCGGCGCCTGGCGGACCTGCAGATCGAGCGGGACTTCGGCATTCTCGGCGACGGCACGCCGGTGGAGCTGCCGGCGCCCGAGCCGCGCGCCGACGTGTCTGCGTCGCGCCGCAGTAACGACGAGGCCGGCGCCGTGCAGGGCATGGCCGACCTGTCCGAGCCCGAGGACGATTTCCAGCAGCGCGCCGCCGGTGAGCAGGCGGTCGCCGCGACCGGCACAGCCGACGCTCCGGCATTGCCTGCGGGCGCGAGTGCTGGCGAGGGACAACCCGCGGGGCCGAGCGAGGCGATCGAGCTTTACCAGCGCATCCTCGCCACCTACCCCTACTACCCGCACAACGACCAGGTGCTCTACCAGATGTCGCGCGCCTACGACGAAATCGGCATGACCGAGGACGCGATGCGGGTGATGGAACGGCTGATCGCCGAGTACCCGGATTCGCGTTATATCGACGAAGTGCAGTTCCGGCGCGGCGAGTATTTCTTCACCCGGCGCCAGTATCTCGAGGCCGAGGCGGCGTACCAGGCCGTCACGGCGATGGGCCGGGGTTCGAGCTTTTACGAGCTGGCCCTGTACAAGCTCGGCTGGACGCTCTTCAAGCAGGACTTTTACGAGGAAGCGCTGCACGAGTTCATCGCCCTGCTCGATTACCGCGTCTCCATCGGTTAC
The DNA here is from genome assembly GCF_011089885.1 of Thioalkalivibrio sp. XN279. Taxonomy (NCBI): domain Bacteria; kingdom Pseudomonadati; phylum Pseudomonadota; class Gammaproteobacteria; order Chromatiales; family Ectothiorhodospiraceae; genus Thioalkalivibrio; species Thioalkalivibrio sp. XN279. Next base: position 313,556 of record NZ_JAANBD010000023.1, read on the forward strand.
GACTTCGACCAGCAGAACGAGGAGGCCGACGAGCGCCGCGTGGCCGACACCTTCCGTGTGATCAGCCTCAGCTTCTCCAACCTCGGCCCCCCCGAGGTGGTGCAGGAGTACTTCGCCGAGAACGGTCACCGCAGCTTCGAGGACCGTATTTACGGCAACCTCGGCGAGTTCTACTTCGACAAGCTGCGCTACAACGACGCCGCCAAGGTGTACACCGCCTTCATCGAGCAGAACGCGCTGCATCGCGTCGCTCCCCAGTTCAGCATGCGGGTGGTCGAGATCTACGGCGCCGCCGGCTTCCCCATGCTGGTGGTGCAGGCGAAGAAGGACTTCGCCAACAGCTATGGCCTGGGCGCGGAGTACTGGCTGCACTTCGACATTGCCGAGCGCCCGGAAGTGGTGAGCTTCCTGAAGAGCAACCTGGAGGACCTGGCGAACCACTACCACGCCATGTACCAGGACGAGTTGCTGGCAGACGAGCAGCAGGAAAATTACCGCGAGGCGCAGCAGTGGTATCGCGCCTTCCTGGCCTCCTTCCCTGGTGAGGAGGACACGCCTGCGGTCCACTACCAGCTGGCCGACCTGCAGTTCGAGGCCGGCGATTTCGCCCCGGCGGCGCTGGAATACGAGCGCATCGCCTACGAGTACCCGCTGCACGAGCAATCGGCAGCGGCCGGCTACGCTGCGGTTTATGCGCATCGCGAGCGGCAGAAAGCGGCTCTCGAGGCGCCGGACCAGGTCCGGCGCGAGGCGGTCGAGAGTTCACTGCGCTTCGCCGAGACATTCCCCGGGCACGAGCACGCCGCCATGGTGCTGGGTGCAGCGGCCGACGACCTTTACGAGATGCAGCAGTTCGAACGCGCGCGTGAATCTGGCCATGCGCTGCTCGAACGCTATCCCGACGCCGGGGCGCCGCTGCGGCGCTCCGCCTGGATCGTGGTCGCGCACTCCTCGTTCGACCTGGAAGACTACGCGGCCGCCGAGCTGGCCTACAGCAGCGTCCTGGCGCTGACCGGCGCGGAAGACGAAACCCGGCCGGACTTTATCGACAACCTCGCCGCCGCCATCTACAAGCAGGGCGAGCTCGCCAATGCACGCGAGGACTACCGTGCCGCGGCCGATCATTTCCTGCGCATCCGCACCGCGACGCCGACTTCTACCATTCGCGCCGCAGCGGAGTACGACGCCGGCGCGGCCCTGATCCGCCTCGAGGACTGGGCCATGGCGGCCGCAGTGCTGGAGGATTTCCGCCGCGAATATCCGGAGCATGAGCTCAACAGGGAGGCGGGCAAGCAGATTGCGCACGTCTACCGCGAGGACGGCCAGGTCACGCGCGCGGCGGCGGAGTACGAGCGCGTCTCCGCGGAAGCAGACGACCCGGAACTGGCGCGCGAGGCGCTGCTGCTCGCCGGCGAGCTGTACGAGGGTGCCGCGGCCTGGGACCAGGCGCTCGAGGTGTACCTGCGCTATGTCGAGCAGTTCCCGCACCCCATCGAGCTTGCCGTCGAGACACGCCACAAGATCGCCACGCGCTACCAGGAACTCGCCGAACTGCCCGCCTACCACGCGCAGCTCGAGGCCATCGTGGCGATCGACGCCGCCGCAGGTGAAGAGCGCACGGCCCGCACGCGCTACCTCGCCGCGCAATCCGGCCTGGTGCTTGCCGAACAGGTGTACCTGCGCTTCGACGACGTCAAGCTGGTGCAGCCCTTCGAGCGCAGCCTGCAGGAGAAGCAGCGTCGCATGGACGCTGCACTGGCGGCCTTCGACAGCCTGGTCGCCTACGAGGTCGGGGACGTCACGGCCGCGGCCACTTTCTACATCGCCGAGGTGTACTACGGCTTCAGCCAGGCCTTGCTGGACTCCGAGCGGCCCGCCGACCTCGGCCCGGAGGAGCTGGCGGACTACGAGATGGTGATCGAAGAGGAGGCTTTCCCCTTCGAAGAGCGGGCCATCGAGGTGCACGAGAAGAACCTCGAGCTGCTCAGCGCAGGCGTGTTCAACGGCTGGGTGGAGCGCAGCCTCGACAAGCTCGCCGCGCTGATGCCCGGGCGCTACGCCAAGTTCGAGCTCAGTACCGGCTTCCTCGCCTCGCTGGACGTGTATTCCTACCGCTCCCCCGCGGCGCCGCCACCGGACGCCGTCGCGGAGCCGGGCGCCCCGCCGCCGGCTGCGCCGCAGGCGCCGGAAGAGACGGGTGAGACGGGTGAGACGGGTGCAACAGGCGAGACGAGCCCTTAAGTGATGTGCAATAAGAATCACAATGGCCCCGTGCGGGCGGCGATCGCGGCGCTGGCGACAGTCCTGCTGGCGACGGGTTGCGCGACACCGTCGGCCGGACCGGAGGTGCCCGCGACCGCAGCGATCCAGGACGAGCACGGCTTTGTCATCAGCCAGGATCTCCGTGTCAGCCCGGAGGCGCAGGCGGATTTCGCGGCGGCGCTGGGCCTGCTGCAACAGGAGCGCTACCAGGAAGGCATCGACCTGCTGGTGAGCGTGGCCGAGCGAGCTCCGGACGCCGCCGCGGCGCATATCAACCTGGGTATCGCCTATGCGCGGCTCGGCCGGAGCGACGAGGCGGAGGCCAGCATGCTGCGTGCGCTGGCGCTGAACCCGCAGCACCCGGTCGCGCACAACGAGATGGGCATGCTGTGCCGCAAGACCGGGCGTTTCGACGCCGCGCGTGCGCACTACGAACAGGCGCTGGCGTCCTACCCCGGCTTTCACTACGCGCGGCGGAACCTGGCCGTCCTCTGCGACATTTACCTGGGCGACCTCGAGTGTGCGCTGGAGCACTACGAGCGCTACGTCGAATCCGCGCCCGAGGATGGCGAGGCGGCGATGTGGGTCGCGGACCTGCGCAACCGGCTGGGCCAGTGAGGAGAACCATCATGCTGCGCAAGGACTTCTTTATCGCCCTGCTGTTTAGCGCTCCCGTCGCGATGGCAGCAGAGCCGCCGCAGGAGGGCGTGGAGGCGCCGGCCGAGGAACGCAACCTGGGCATGTCCATCGTGGGCAACCACGAGGCGCCCAAGTCGCTGGTCATCGTGCCGTGGAAGAGCTCGGAGCTCGGCAACCGGTCGGCCCTGGCGGGCCTGCTGGATGACGTCGCGCGGCCGGTGGACAAGGAAGTCTTCATGAGGGAACTGGAGTACTACCGCATCAAGGCGGAGTAAGGCGCGGCCACGGGCCGCAATGAACCGAAGGGCAACTGGCAAGTTGATGTGAAAGAGGATGTGGTCATGGACCTGATTTATTCATTGGTTGGATTTTTCGTAACGGGTGGGCCGTTCATGTATCCGATCCTGATCGTGTTTGCGGTCGGGGCGGCCATTGCGATCGAGCGCTATATCACCCTTTCGAGGGTGACGAATCACAATCAGAGCATGTGGGACAAGATCCAGCCGGCGCTGAACCAGGGCGATTTCGACAAGGCCCGCGAGCTCACCAGCAAGGACACCTCGACGGTCTCCCGGCTGCTGAGCATGGGGCTGGCCCGGCAGGGCGCGGTCCGCCGTCGCGAGGACATCGAGATCGCGATGGAGGAAAGCATGATGGAGATCATTCCACAGCTGGAGAAGCGCACCGCCTATGTGGCGCTGGCATCGAGCATCGCCACGCTGCTGGGACTGCTCGGCACCATCATGGGGCTGATCTCGGCCTTTACCGCGGTGGCCAACGCCAATCCCGCCGAGAAGGCCGACCTGCTGTCCGCCAGCATTTCGGTGGCGATGAACACCACCGCCTTCGGCCTCATGGTTGCCATCCCGCTGCTCGTCACGCACGCCGTGCTGACAGCCAAGACCGGCGCCATCGTGGACAGCCTGGAGATGGCCTCGGTGAAAGCGCTGAACGTCATTTCCGCCAAGGCCAAGCGGGTCGCGGAGGCGTAGGAAATGGCCAGGAGACACCACTACAGGCGGCGCATGAACGAGCCGGCCGAGTTGGACATGACCACCTTTCTCAACCTGATGGTGGTGTTGGTGCCGTTTCTGCTGATCACGGCCGTGTTCTCGCGTATCACCATCGTCGAGCTGAGCCTGCCCAGCAGCGCCAGTGCGCCGGCGCCGACCGCCCCGGCATTCCGCGTCGAGGTGATCGTGCGCGAGACCGGCCTCGAGATCACCAACGGCCAGGTCGTGATCGCCGCCATGCCGAAAGCCGAGGACGAGGACTACGACCTGTCGCAACTCGGCGAGTATCTCGTCGCTCTCAAGCGCGAGTATCCCGACAAGGAAGAGGCCTCCGTGCTGCTGGAGCCGGACATCGCCTATGACCACCTGATACGGGTCATGGACGTGGTGCGCAGCGTGGAACTGCCGCCGGAAGGGGAAGCGCTGGAGCCGCTGCGCGTGGCCCTGTTCCCCGACATCGCCATTGGAGACGCGCCATGAAGAACAGTCGCCGGGTGAAACGCATGTCGCGCAACCGGACCAGGATCACCAAGATGAACCTGACCTCGCTCATGGACGTGTTCACCATCCTGGTATTTTTCCTGCTGGTGAATTCCGCCTCCAGCGAGGTGCTGGACACGCCGAAGCAGATCAAGCTGCCGGAGTCGGTGGTGGAGTCGAAGCCGCGCGAGACCGTGGTGATCTTCATCAGTCCCGAGCAGGTGACGGTGCAGGGCCAGCCGGTGGCCCTGGTCGCCGACATTCTCCAGATGGAAGGCCAGGACATCGCACCGATCGCCGACCGCCTCGCCGCGCTCGACCAGAACGTGGTCGGGCTGCGCACGCGGGTGGTGGCGGAAAGCCAGGAGATCACCATCCTGGCGGACAAGCTGGTGCCGTTCAGCGTCATCAAGAAAGTGATGTCCACCTGCACCAGCCAGGGCTACGGCCGCATTTCCCTCGCCGTGATGCAGAAAGGCCACCAGGCCGCACAAATCTAGAGTGACACCGTGAACGTTGAAGCCACCCTCGATCAAGCCGCCCTGGACGCCGAGTTCGCCCAGGCGCGGGAGCGGCTGGATGCACTCGACCGGGACTTGCGCGCCGTCGATGCTGAGCTGGAAAGCTTGTCCGCCGACCATGAACGCTTCCTGCTGCTGCAGACCGCCTGCACGGCGCTCGGCAAGCTCGGGGAGCTGGGCGCCGCGGAACTGTTCTGGGGTGAGCAGTTCGCGGGAGAGAAGAGCGCGCAGCACCTGAGGCGTGTCGGCGCGCGGGTGGATGCCTTCCAACGCCAGTGGGGCGAGGTGGAGGCACGCCGCGAGGCCGTGATCGAGCAGATCCGGCAGGTTGAGGAACAGGTCGAGATCATCGAGGAGTCGCTGTTCCAGGCGCAGCAGGCCGAGGAACGGCGCAAGCTCGAGTGGATCATAGAGCGCGAGATCGACGCGCTGCCGGCGCGCCGTGCGGTGATGCCGTGGGCGCGCGGCGGCGAGGACGACCGTCGCCTGCGCAAGGCGCTGGGCACTTCGCTGCTGGCGGCGCTGGTGCTCGGGCTGATCCTGCCGTTGGTGGATCTCCCCCTGCCGCCGCTCGGCGAACCGATCGAAGTGCCGGAACGGCTGGCGCGCCTGGTCGAGCAGCGGCGCCCGCCGCCGCCACCACCGGTGCGCGAGGAGCCGCAGCCGGAGGTGCCCGAGCCGGTGGTGGAGGAAACGCCGCAGCCGACGGAAGAAGAGCCGGTGGTGGCGCAGGCGCCGACGCCGCAGCCGACGCCGCAGCCCGAGCCGAACACGCGGCAACGCGCGGAGTCCGCGGGCATCCTCGCCTTCCGCGAAAAATTCTCCGGCCTGGCCGACAGCCGTCCCTCCGCGCAGCTCGGCGCCGACGCGCGCATCAGCGGTGCGGGCGAGGAGGCGGCAGGCCCGGCGCAACGCTCCATGGTCACCACCCAGGCGCCGGGCTCGAGCGGGGGCATCAATCTTGCCTCGCTGAGCCGTGGCGGCGGTGGTGGCGGCGGCGGCTCGCTGGCCGGCGTCCAGGTGACCCGGGCCACCAGCTCGATCGGCGGCGGCGGCGCCGGCCGGCCCACGGCCGGTGGTGGCGGCGGCGGCGCGACAGCGTCCCGCACGGACGAAGAGATCCAGATCGTCTTCGATCGCCACAAGGCATCGCTGTACCGGCTTTACAACCGCGAGCTGCGCCGGGATCCGACCCTGCGCGGGCAGATGGTGCTGCGCATTCGCATCGAGCCGGATGGCCGGGTCTCGCTGTGCGAGTTGCAGTCCACGGACATGAATGCGCCGGAGCTCTCGGCGCAGGTGCTGGAACGGGTCGGCACCTTCAACTTCGGCGCCAAGGATGTACCGCCGGTGAACATTCTCTACCCGATCGATTTCCTGCCAGCGACCTGAGTCAGCGGCAGCTGTACAGGCACGACCACCGACAAGACCACAGACACGACACTCGACACGATTCAGACAAAGGCAAACCCACCGAAAGGTGGCGACGCAAAGTCACCGGTCTAACGGGCTCCCTGGCCCCATGACAGCGGGACCGCCGGAATCCAGCCCTGCCACGGGCTGTCTCCCTCGGTTCGCACCGGCGCTGCGATCGCCATACCCCAGGTGGAACGAGGGCACGCAATGATCCCCGAACGGGCAATACAAGCGCGAGCGCGCAGCGGCAGGACGGTGGTCCGACTGCTGGCCGCAGCAATGCTGCTGCTGGTGTCGCTGCCCGCGCTGGCGGTGAATTGCCTGGATGCGCCTTATTTCGGAGTGATAGACGGCAACTTCGTGGCGCCGCCCAGCCAGATCCAGGTCGACGGCAACTGCACCGTCAGGAATTTCCCGGCCTCCAACCCGCTGACCACGAACTTCAGTTTCCTGACGCAACCGGGCCAGACGCAGGAACGCTGGCTGGTGGTGTTCGACAACGTCGTGCACCTCGGCAACATGTCCTGCAACGCCACGCACGAGCACAAGATCTGGTTCACCAACGGCTCCTCCAGCAGGATCCGCGCGAACTGCCAGAACCTGCTCATCCCCGTCGAGAAGATCGACAAGCAGAACCCTGCGGGCCAGGTCACCGCCGCGATCGGCGCGCCGTTCACCTACCGCCTGGTCATCCCGGTGCTGTTCGACCCGGCCACGGGCAACGTCATCAACTTCGCCGGCTCGCCGAACCAGCTGCACGGCATCACCATCTGGGACGATCTCAACGAGACCGGCGCCGACCTGACCTACCTCAGCCACGAGGCTTACTGGCTGGAGAGCGGCGCCGAAGTGCCGCACACCTTCTCCAATACCGACGGCCTGCTCACTTTCGTCATCGACCCGGTCATTCCCGCCGAGACCCAGATGGTCATCGACATCACGGTGGTGCTCGACGACTCGCCGGCGAACGTGATCGGCACGCAGTTCATCAACACCGCCAAGTGGCAGTTCGGTCGGCTCATCGACGGCGTGTTCTACCAGCCGCTGCCGGGCGAGTGGGGCGTCACGCCGCCCATGACGATCGCGGGGCCCGACCTGGTGGTCGACAAGACCGGCCCGGCGACCCTGAACCTCGGCGAGCTGGGAGAGTTCGTCCTCGACGTCCGCAATATCGGGAACAGCGACGCCTGGAACACCAGGCTGGCAGACCAGCTGCCCGACGGCGCGAGCGGTGGCATGTGCGACTTTGCGCCTGTCGTCCAGAGCGCGCAGGTATTCGCCGCCGACGGCGTCACGCCGGTGCCCGGCAAGGGCCCGCTGGTCCAAGGGACGGATTACTTCCTCAGCTTCAGCAGCGCTCCGGCCTGCGAGCTGGAGCTCGAGATCCTCACGCCGGCCGGCGTCATCGGCGCCGGCGAGCGCCTGGTCGTCCGCTACCAGGGCAGGATCGACAGCGACACCCAGGACGGCATAGCGCTGACCAATGTCGCCGGTGCGGTCGAATGGTTCCATGGCGCCCCGGGCAGCCCCTCGCGCTACCAGTTCACGCGCGAGCTGACCGACGGCACCGTCGGCGTGGTCGACCACGAGGATGCCCATACCGTCACGGTGGCGCTGTCGGGGCTGTTCTTCGAGAAGTCGGTGGCCAACCTGAGCACCGGCACGAACCCGGCCGGGACGGCCCGGCCGGGCGACGTGCTGCGCTACACCCTGCGCCTGCGGACCCTCGACGACGCGCTCGAGAATCTCACCTTCCGCGACGACCTCGGGTCGCTCAACACGCTGCCGGTGTTCGTGCCGGGCTCGCTGGCGCTGGTGCCCGGCAGCATCCCGCCGGGCGCCGACACCTCGAACACCAACCCGGCCGGCGGAACCAACGGCGCCGGCCTGCTCGATATCCGCAACCTGCAATTGCCTGCGGGCGGCGCGATCCAGGTCCAGTTCGATATCACCCTGCGGCCGGAGCTCAGCGACGGCGACGTGGCCCTGAACCAGGCCGAGCTCATCTTTGGCGGCAGCCAGCTGGCCCTCAGCGACGATCCGAACATCAACGGCCCCGCCGATCCGGCGGTGCCGGGCGACGAGGACCCGACGCGGGTGGTGATCGAGACCGATCCGCCGCAGGGCCTGGCGAAGGCCAACACCCAGGCCACGGCCGCCATCGGCGAGCGCTTCAGCTATCGCGTCACGGTGCCTGCCGTGCCGCATGCCACGGCGGTGTACGACGCGCGCATCATCGACGACCTGTCGGCCTCGGCCGCCGACCTGCGCTTCGTCGGCGTCAGCAAGGTCTCCGGCTCGGGGGCGTGGACGCCGGTGAACACCGGCACCGACACCGCCCTGGTGATCGAGGACCCGGTGAACGGGATCGACATCCCGGCCGGCGAGCAGGCGGTCATCGAGATCACCGTCGAGCTGCTGGACACCGCCGCCAACGTGGCCGGCCTCGCTTTCACCAATACCGCGTCCTACACCTACAACCTGCGCAACGACGATCCCGGCAGCGTCCGTCCCGGCGATCCCGGCACCACGGAGCCGATGACCATCGTCGAGCCGCAGCTCACGCTCGAGAAGAGCGGCCCGACACGCATGGTGCCGAACGGCGCGCCCGCCGATTTCACGCTCGACGTGCACAACACCGGCACCTCGCCGGCGTACCGCCTGACCCTCATCGACCGCTTGCCCGATACGGCCGGTGGCGGCATGTGCGACGTTGCGCCCGCCGCACTCACGCTGCAGCTGTTCCAGGCGGACGGGGTGACGCCGGTGGCGCCGGTGCTGGTGGCCGGGAGCGACTACACGGTCGATTTCGCCGGCACGCCCGCCTGCACCATGACCCTCACCATGTTGTCCGCCGCGGCTGCGATCGGTCCCGACCAGCGGTTGCTGGTGCGTTACCAGGCCGCGCTCGACGTGGGCACGCAGGAAAATATCGGTCTCACCAACGTGGCCGGCGCGACGCGGTGGTTCAGCAACGACGCCGCGGCGCCCGGGGCCGAGGTGCGCGAGTACCTCCGCCCGCTCACCAACGGCACCGTCGGCGTGCTCGACCACGAGGACGCCCACACCGTGGCCGTGTTCGCTCCCGTGCTGCGCTTCGACAAGACCGTCGCCAACGTCACCCGCGGCGACGATCCCGGCACGCTGGCCTCTCCCGGCGACACCCTGCGCTACCGGCTGGTCATCGAGAACCTGGGCGAGACCCCGGTCGAGGACTTCAGCATCATCGACCAGCTGGATCGGCTCAACGTCCCGCAAGCGTTCCAGCCCGGCAGCCTGAGGCTGGTCACGGTGCCGGCCGGCGCCGACACCGCCAGCACCGATCCCTCCGGCGGCGATGCCGGCACCGGCCTGCTCGACGTCCGCAACCTCAGCCTGGCCGGCCCGGGCGACAGCGTGACGATCGAGTTCGAGGTCGCGCTGGCGCCGGTGCTCGCCAACGGCCGTGCGGTCCTCAACCAGTCGCAGATGCTGGTCGACCAGACGGTGGTCTGGCAGAGCGACGACCCGAACGTCAACGGCCCCTCCGACCCCGGCGTGGACGGTGACGAAGATCCGACCCGGATCGTGATCGAGTCGGCGCCGGCCTTCGAGGTGCACAAGGTCTCGGCCTATCTTGACGGCGATCCCGCCATCCTGCTCGCCGGCGAGCGGCTGCGCTACACCGTCACCGTGCGCAACATCGGCAGCGATGACGCAGCCGATACGTTGCTGCGCGACGAGATCCCGGTAAACACGCGCTATGTGCCTGGCAGCACCACCCTCAACGGCGCGCCGGTCCCGGACGGTCCCGCCGCAAGCGCCCCGCTGAGCAACGGCATCCTCATCAACACCCCGGAGGACCCGACGCCGGGCCTGCTGCGCGCCGCGCCCGCGGAGACGCCCGGCAACACGGCGACGCTGACCTTCGACGTGACAGTCAACGAGGACGTGATCGACGGCACGGTGATTGCCAACCAGGCCTTCGTCAGCGCGCCGGCCGGCGGGATCAACGGGCAGCCTTCCGACGACCCGCGCACGCCGATCGTGGACGACCCGACGCGCGACGTGGTCGGCAATGCGCCGGCGCTGTGGGCCGAGAAGACGGTCGCCTTGCTGGTCGACGCGGGGACGCCGGGCATCGTCGACCCGGGCGACGTGCTGCGCTATACCATCACCGTCTACAACTTCGGCAACGTGCCCGCCACCGGCGCGGTGGTCCGTGATCCGATCCCGCCGGACACGACCTACCAGGCCGACACGCTGTATCTCAACGAGCTGCCCGTGGGCCAGCCGGACGGTGGCGTTTCGCCGCTGATCGCCGGCGTGGACGTCAGCTCGGAGGACCTCACGCCGCCGTTGCCCGATACGGGAAGCGGCACCCTCTCGCCCGGCGGTGCGGCGCAGATCCGGTTCGATGTCCGGGTCGACGACGCCGTGCTGTCGGGCACCATCATCCGCAACCAGGCCGTGGTTGCGACGCAGGAGCTCTCCGACCAGCTCACCGACGGCGACGGCAACCCGAGCAACGGCGCGCAGCCCACCGAGATCGTGGTCGGCGACGCGCAGCAGCTGGCGATCACCAAGCAGGTCGCCGTGGTCGGCGGCGGCCTGGCGCTGCCGGGAACGACGCTCGAGTACGTCGTGGAAGTGCGCAACATCGCCAGCGTGCCTGCCCAGGCCGTGGTGATCACCGACGATCTCGACCTGCCCGTGGCGGGGCAGCTCAGCCTGGTGGACGGCTCTGCCAGCATGAATGGTTCCGGCGCCGCGATCAGCGTCGCGGGGCCGGTGCTGGTGGCCGACTACTCCAGCGTGTACGGACCGCTGGCGCCCGGCGGCGTGGTCCAGCTGCGCTTCCGTGCGGTGCTGGACGAAGCCCTGGCCGTCGGCACCACCGTGACCAATACCGCGGTGGTGGAGTGGAACACGCCGGCGCAAAGCGCCAGCGCGAGCGTCTCCATAGATGTCGGCGGCGTCGCCGGCGTCGGCATCGTGAATGGCGTGGCCTGGCACGACGTCGATTTCAACCGCGTCCAGGGCGCGGGTGAGCCTGCGCTCGAAGGCTGGGTCGTCAATCTCTATCGCAACGACCAGCTGGTGCACACCACGCTGACCGATGCCGGCGGCGCTTATCGCATCAGCGGCATCGCGCCCAACGACGCCAACGGCGACCGCTATGAGCTGCGCTTCCGGGCGCCCGACGCGGGGTCACTGAGCGCCATGCTCGGCGACGGCGACTCGCCGTTCACCAACGGCCCGCAATCCATCGCCGACATCGCGGTCGCTTCGGGCAGCAACCTGCAGGACCTGAACCTGCCGATCACGCCCAACGGCGTCGTCTACAACGCCATGCTGCGAACCTCGGTGGCCGGCGCCGCGCTCACCATGCAGTACGCGGGCAGCGAAACGCCGCTGCCCGCCAGCTGCTTCGCCGACCCGGTGCAGCAGGGCCAGGTGACGCGCGGCGACGGATACTACAAGTTCGACCTGGACCTGTCCGATCCGGCCTGCGCCGGCACCGGCTACATCATTGCCGTCGCGGCGCCGGCGGACGGCTTCATTCCCGGCCAGTCCCGCATCATTCCACCGGCCAGCGACGGCGCGACGCCGGCCTTCTCGGTGCCGGCATGTCCGGGCACCGCCGCCGACGCGGTCCCGGCCACGGCGGCGCACTGCGAGGCGCAGGTCTCCGGCCTGGCCCCGCCGCCGTCCGTGCCCGGGCGCACCGCCGGCACCAGCTATTACCTGCACCTCGGCCTGGACGACAGCCAGCCGCCGGGCTCCAGCGAGATCTTCAATAACCACATCCCGCTCGATCCCGTGCTCGACGGTGCGGTGGCGATCAGCAAGACGACCCCGGTGCTCAACGTCAGCCGCGGCCAGCTGGTGCCTTACCTGATCACCGTCAACAACGTGTTCGGCGCGGAGCTGCTCGATATCTCCATCGTCGATCGCTTCCCGGCCGGCTTCCGCTACGTCGAGGGCTCGGCGCGCATCGACGGCATGCCGGCCGAGCCTGCCGTCGCGGGACGCGAGCTGACCTGGGACAACCTCGGCATCGACGAGGAAGGCACGCGCACGGTGGCGCTGCTGCTGGCAGTCGGCGCCGGCGTGGGCGAGGGCGAGTTCGTCAACCGCGCCCAGGCTGTCCATAGCCTGACCGGCGGCGCCCTGTCCGGCGAAGCCACGGCGACGGTGCGCGTGGTGCCCGACCCGACCTTCGACTGCACCGACGTCACCGGCAAGGTGTTCGACGACGCCAACCGCAACCAGGTCCAGGATGCGGGCGAGCGCGGCCTGCCCGGCATCCGCCTGGCGACCGCGCGCGGCCTGGTGGCGACGACGGACGAGCACGGCCGCTTCCACATCACTTGTGCGGTCACGCCGCGCGAAGGCCGCGGCAGTAATTTCATTCTCAAGCTGGACGATCGCACCCTGCCGAGCGGGTACCGGATGTCCACCGAGCAGGTGATGGTCGAGCGGGCGACGCGCGGCAAGGCACTGCGCTTCAACTTCGGTGCCTCCCTGCATCGCGTGGTGTCGCTGGATATCGCCGACGCCGTATTCCAGCCCGGCACGGCGCAGATGCGTCCACAGTGGCAGCCGCGCATCGAGCTGCTGGTGGCCGAGCTGAAGAAGGCGCCGGCCGTGCTGCGGCTCTCCTACCTTGCGGACCTGGAGGACCCCGGGCTGGTGGAGCGCCGGCTGGAGGCGGTGAAACAGCAGGTCACCGATGCGTGGGAGACGCTGGACTGCTGTTATGAGCTGAGCATCGAGCAGGAAATCTTCTGGCGTCGCGGCGCGCCGGCCGACAAGGTCGCCCTGCCGGGGAGGGACGCGCCGTGAGCCGCATGTGCAAGTGCGCCTTGCTGTCCCTGTTATCCATCGCCTCGATGCCGGCCATGGCGCAGTCCTGGCAGTTGCTGGATTCCCTGGCACCGCTGGAGCCGCGACGTGGCGAGGCCGTCGAGACTCACCTGCCGGGCGATCTCGATTTCCGGCAGTGGGCGCTTGATCCCGAGCTGCTGCAGGCGGAGGCCGGCGACCGGCTCGAGACCCGAGACGTCGTCGTCGAGGACGTGGAAATCGTCAAGTTGAGCGGGCTGGTGCCGCCGATCCGCTTCGAGTCCGGCGTGGCCGACATCCCGCCGGATTACGTGGCCCAGCTGCGCGAGATCCTGGCAGGCATGCAGCATCGCAGGAATGTCCGCTTGCACCTGGTCGGCCATGCCGACAACCAGCCGTTGTCCCCGGCGCTGGCGCAGGTCTACGGCGACAACGCCGGCCTGTCGCGCGAGCGCGCCGGCGAGGTGGCGGAGTTCTTCCAGGCGGCGCTGGGCCTGCCGCCGGAATCGATCTCCTACGAATGGGCGGGCGACAGCCGGCCGATCGCCGCCAATGCGTCGCCAGCTGGCCGGGCGCTGAACCGCCGGGTGGAAGTGGAGGTCTGGTACGACGAGCCGAAGGAGGTGGTGGTACAGCAGGAAGTGCTGGTCGCAGGCGAGTTCAAGCGCGTCAAGGTCTGCCGGGTCGAGACGGTTTGCAAGCTGCGTTACCTCGAGGGCCACTCGCGGCGCGCGCGCGTCAGGAACCTTGTCGCACCCTTGCACTGGGACGGCGAATCAGCAACGGTGCCGCCGGAGTTCATCGACCAGCTGCGGCAAAGCCTGCACAACATGCGCGACCGCCACAACATCGCGGTCCGTTTCATCGGCCACGCCGACGACCAGCCGCTGACCGGGCGCGCCGCCCGTATCTACGGCGATCCGCTGTCGTTGTCCAAGGCACGTGCCCTGCGTGTCGCGCTGGCCGCGCGGGACGCGCTCGAGATGCCCGGTGTCGCTTTCGAGAGCGAGGGCCGCGGCGCGTCCCGCCCGCTGGCCAGCAACGAGACGGCGCAGGGCCGCGCCACGAACCGGCGCGTGGAAGTGGAGTTCTGGTACGACGACCCGCTGCAGGATTTGCCGGACGAGCCGCAGCTGTGCCCGGAGGATGCCGGTGCGGAGCTGGTGACCCGGGTGTATGACCCGCCGTGGGGCCGGATTCCGCAGCTGGACCTGGTGCAGGGTGACGCGATCGTGCCGCCCGGCTATACGGACATGCTGCGTCGCGCCCTGGACGACGTCGCCGACGAGACCAATCCCCGCCTGCGCTTCGTGGGCTACACCGCCAACGAGCGGCTCGACCGCCGTACGGCGATGGTGTACGGGGACGATGTCGGGCTTGCCACGGCGCGCGCGCGCCGCGCCATGGAAACCCTCGGCGCGGAGCTCGGGCTGGAGAGTCACCAGGCCGAGCACGAGGGTCGCGGCTACGTGCACTCGGAGGACGTGGTGCGGAGCGGCTTCCTGCAGGGGCAGGATTCCTACGTGGTAGTGCAGGTCGTGTACGACGAGCTGGCCGTGCTGGACGACTACGAGGGCGTGGACGTCACTCGCATCACGCGGGAGCTGCGCACCCGAGATGCCTTCGGCCTGAATCTCATGCGCATCGCTGTCGACGGCGAGCCGATCGACGACCCGGGCAGGAGCTCGGCGGACGTCCAGCGCTGCACCGACGTGGCCCTGGAACGCGCCGACATGCGCTTCCACTTCGACAGCCTGGAGGCACGACCGCGGCTCTCCGTGACGGCGCAGCCCGCGCCGCTGGTGGTGCCGCGTGCGGAGCCGGTCGACGCGTTCGCGACGCCATTCCGCTTCCGGATGTACACCAACTACGCGAGCTTCATCGAGCGCGCCGAGGTGCGGCTGTTCGCCCCGGGGCAGTCGCTGCAGTCTGCACCCCTGGCGGCGGTCGAGATGGATCGCGACGGACTGGCAGTCTGGCATCCCGAGAGCGTCGGCCTCGGGGCGCCGGCGGAGGAACTGGTATACGTCCTGCGTGCCTATGATGCCGCCGGCAATTTCGACCAGACAGCGCCGCGCCGGCTGTGGATGGTGCGCGGGGAAGAAGCCGCCGCGGGCGAGGATGCTGCGGCCGAGGCCGACGGCCTGGAACAGGCCGCCCTGCTTGCGGGCTACGGCGAATCCGGGCTCGCGGTGCGGAACATCGAGCTCGGCAGCGGCACGGTGCGGGTCCATGGCACGCAGATTCCGCCGGGGCACTCGGTCTGGATCGCCGGCCGCCCGGTTCCGGTCGACGCCGAGGGCGCTTTCGTGGCGGAGGAAATCCTGCCCGCCGGGTTGCACACGGTCGAGGTTGCCGTGCTCGACGAGGCCGGCAACGGCGAGCTGTTCCTGCGCGACCTGGAGGTGGCACGCAGCGACTGGTTCTACGTCGGCGTCGCGGATTTCACGCTCTCGAGCACGTCGTCGAGCTCGCGCGCGGATCTCCTCACCGGCGCGAATGCACCGTACCGGATGGACTCTTCGGCAGACGGCCGGCTGGCCTTCTACCTGCACGGCAAGTTCGACGAGCACACCCGGCTGGTGGCGAGCGCCGACACGCGCGAGGCGCCGATCGGCGACCTGTTCAGCAACTTCATGGACAAGTCGCCCGAGGCGCTGTTCCGCCGCATCGATCCCGACTATTACTACCCGACCTTCGGCGACGACGGCACCGTGGAGGAAATGGCGCCGACCATGGGCAAGTTCTACGTCAAGGTGAGCCGTTACGAGAACCATGCGCTGTGGGGCAACTTCAAGATCGGCTACATGAACAACGAGCTGGCGCAGGTGGACCGCGGCCTGTACGGCGCGAACCTGCACTACCAGTCGCAGGACACGACGGGCTTCGGCGAGCAGCGGCTGGTGCTGGACGGATTCGCCGCCGAGCCGGGTACGGTGCCCAGCCGCGACGAGTTCCTTGGCACCGGCGGATCCCTTTACTTCATGCGCCGGCAGGACATTCTCTCCGGCTCCGAGCGCGTACGCATCGAAGTGCGCGACAAGGACTCGGGGCTGGTGACCGCGGTGCTGAACCTGCAACCCGGCGCCGACTACGACATCGACTACCTGCAGGGCCGCATCCTGCTCTCCGAGCCCCTGTCCTCGACCGTGGACGACCGCCTGCTGGTGCGCACTGGCGGCCTCAGCGGCGACGAGGCCTGGCTGGTGGTGCGCTACGAGTACACGCCCGGCTTCGAGGACCTCGACGCCCTGGCCCTCGGCGGGCAAGGCCATTACTGGTTCAACGATGCTGTCAAGCTGGGCTTCACCAGCAGCAGCAGCGACGACGGCGACGCCGACAGCAGCCTGCACGCCGCGGACCTGACGCTGAGAAAGAGCACGGATACCTGGGTCAAGCTGCAGGCCGCGAGGAGCGACGGCCTGGCGGCCACGACGCTGCGCTCCAGCGACGGCGGATTCGACTTCGCCGGGGTCGACGACTGGACGCTCGCAGGCGAGGATGCCGGTGCCTACCGGGCAGACGTGAGCGTCGGCCTCGACGATTTCTTTGCCGCCGGGCGGGGCCGGGTGACGGTGTACGCACAAAGCCTCGACGGCGGCTACTCCGCGCCGGGACAGAGCGCGCTCACGGACACGCAGCAAGTTGGCGGCACCGTGGAAGTCCCGCTTACCGAGCGCGTTGCAGTGAGCGCCAAGATCGACCGGCGCGACCAGCAGGACGCGCTGGAGACCTCGGCGCAGGAATTCAACGTCGGCTTCAAGGCCGATACGCACTGGAGCGTGAGTGCCGGCGTGCGGCGCGATTCACGCCAGGACCGCTCACCGGTGGTGGCGCCGACCCAGGAGGAGGGCGATCGCACCGACGCCGTCGTGCAGCTGGGCTATGACTCGGGGGCCAGGTGGCGCAGCTACGGCTTCGTACAGGACACGGTGTCGAGCAGCGGGAGCCGCGAAGACAACGGCCGCGTCGGCGTCGGCGGCGCCTGGAATTTCAGCGAGCGGCTGACGGTCGACGGCGAGGTTTCGGACGGCGACCTCGGCGCCGGCGCGAGGCTGGGCACCAACTACCTGTACTCGGAACGCACCAGCCTGTACCTGAACTATGCGCTGCAGAACGAGCGTGCCGACAACGGCCTGCGCCAGCGCCGCGGCAACCTGGTCTCGGGGGCGCGCTCGCGCCTCTCGGACACCACCAGCGTCTATCTCGAGGAACGCTACCAGCACAGCGACACGACGGCGGGGCTGACCCACGCCACCGGCGTCAGCCTGGCGCCGAGTGAGCGCTGGACCCTGGGCGTGAATGCCGACGTCGGCACCCTGCGGGACCGTGACACTGCTGCCGAGACGAAGCGTCTGGCCGGCGGCGTCCGGGCGGGCTACGTATTCGAGAAGCTGCAGCTGTCGAGCGGCGTCGAATTCCGCAATGACGACATCCAGCAGGCCGACGGCTCCGTGTTGGAGCGGACCACCTGGCTGTTCCGCAACAACCTCAGCTACCAGGTCGCGCCGGACTGGCGGCTCATTGGCCGGCTGAATCATGCCGACAGCGAGAGCTCCGCGGGCGCGTTCTACGACGGCGGCTACACCGAGGCCGTGATCGGCTACGCCTTCCGGCCGGTGCGCCACGACCGCCTCAATGCGCTGGCGAAGTACACCTACTTCTACAACGTGCCGACCACCGAACAGGTGACGCCGCAGAGCACGGCGGCGCAGTTCGTCCAGAAGAGCCATATCGGGGCGCTGGATCTGAGCTACGACTTGACCGCGAAATGGACCATCGGTGCCAAGTACGCGTATCGCCTCGGCCAGGTGAGCCTGGAGCGGGAGAACCCGGAGTTCTTCGACAACAGCGCCCACCTGGTGGTGTTGCGCGCGGACTGGCACCTCGGCGAAGGATGGGAGGCGCTGCTTGAAGGGCGCGTCCTGGACATGCCGGACCTCGACGAGCGGCGCAGCGGTGCGCTGGTGGGTCTTTACAAGTGGCTCGGGCGCAACGTCAAGCTGGGTGTCGGCTACAACTTCACTGAGTTTTCCGACGACCTCACCGACCTGAACTTCAACCAGCAGGGTGCGTTCATCAACATCGTCGGCGTGATGTAAGCCACGCTGCTGGACCTCAGCGTCCGAACACCCAGCGCAGGACAGACTCGTGCACGGCCTCGCCGATGCCGCGATGAGCATTCGGCGCATTCAGGATCACCACCGCCACGTAGCGCTCGCCCGAGCGGCTTTGCACCAGTCCGGCGATCGCCGACACGTCGTCGAGCCGTCCGGTCTTGAGACTGAGCCGGCCGGCCATGTCGCCGTCATGGCGGCGGCGCAGCGTGCCGTCGCGAGCCGCGATGGGCATCGACGCCATGAAGTCGGCCATCTGGGGGTGGTCCCAGGCGTCGAGCAGCATGTTGCCGAGGGCGGCTGCGGTGACCCTGGTGTCGCGCGACAGGCCGGAGCCGTTGTCCAGCAACAGCCCCGGCATCTCCAGCCCTCTCTTTTTCAGCCATGCGTCCACGGCAGCCCGGCCTTTCTCCGGCGTGGCCGGCGGGCCCGCATGCTCCAGCCCGAGTGTGAGCAGCAGGTGCCGGGTCATCGGGTTGTTGCTCCACTTGTTGATGGCGCGCACCTGGTCGTTGAGCGGCAGGGAAGGGAAGGCCAGCAGAGGCTGCGCGTCGGCCGGCGTCGCTTCGATGCGCAGGCCGCCCGTGATGCTCCCGCCCAGCTGGCGCCACAGGGCGCGGAACAGCGCGTCGGCAAACTCCGGCGCGGGCAGCACCGAGCGCCACAGGCTGTACGCGGTGCACCCCGTAGGAAAGGACCCGGACAGCACGGCATGCCGCCCCTCGAACCCGTCGGGGAGGTGGAAGGCCACGCCGCGCTGGAAGCCGCTGCATGGACCACGGCGATCGCCGATCTGGTTCTCGACGCGGAATCCTTCCAGCGGCGGATCGACGTAGACGCTCACGCCGGCGGCATCACGCATGACGCGGAATTCCACGGTGTTGCTGTTCACCAGCACGGCGCTGGGCAAGACGTTGTAGGCGCGGTAACGCTGGCTGTCGAAGTCGCCGGGATCCTCGCCGTTGGGCGCGAACAGGGTGTCGTCGATGACCAGGTCGCCGGCGATTTCCCGGATGCCGCGCGCGCGGACCTCGCGCAGCAGGGTCCAGAAGCGCTCCGTCGTGAGGCCCGGGTCGCCGCCCCCGCGCAGCACCAGGTCGCCCTCGAGGCGGCCGTTGCGCACCGGCCCGGTCACCAGCACCTCGGTTTTCCAAGTGTACGCCGGCCCGAGCACATCGAGCGCGGCGTAGCTGGTGAGGAGCTTGATGACCGAGGCCGGGCTGCGCGGCACGTGCTCGTTGAAGGCCAGCAGCGGGGCGGTCCCGTCGACGGCCTGCACGAAAATGCTCAGCCCGGCGCCGTCGAGCTGATGGCTGGCGAGCGCCGCGGCGATCGGTCGCGGCAGGGTCTCGGCGGGCAATGCCGCGGTCATCGAGAGTCCGAGCAGCAGTGCTGCGACGGCGCGCCTGAACATCGGGTCGAGCCTCCTGTGCTTGCAAGCGGTTACAATTGGCCGCGGCGAGCCGATTTGCTATAAACGGCCGGCACCGACTGGGCGCATGATGCCGAATCCGCGCTCCATCCAGCAACGAAACAGCCCTCAAGGAAGGCCCTGATGGCGGAATCTCTCCTCAAGAGAGTAGCCGATGGCGACAGCGGCGCCGTAAAGGAAGTCATGGACCAGTTCGGCGGCCTCGTATGGTCGCTGGCGCGGCGTTCCTGTTTCAACCCTGCGGACGCGGAGGACGCGACGCAGGAGATCTTCCTCGATATATGGAAGAGCGCGGGGCGCTATGACGAATCGAAAGGCTCGGAGACATTGTTCGTGGCAATGATCGCGCGCCGGCGGCTGATCGACCGGATCCGCCGCCAGGGCCGCGAGCCGCAGATGGAAGACGTGGACGCGCCCGGCTTCGAGCTCGCCGGGAGCACCTCGCTGGACGGCGAAACGGTCAGCGAGGCTGCCCTCGCGGCCCAGGCCGTTGCCACCCTGAAGCCGGCGCAACAGCGGGTGCTGGAACTCGGCTTGCTGCAGGGCTTGAGCCATAGCGAGATCGCTGACGTCACCGGGATGCCGCTGGGGACAGTGAAGACGCAGATGCGGCGCGGCCTGATCAAGGTGCGGGAGCTCATGCAGGTCGGCGAGCTGGCAGACCCCGGGGAGGGCGGCTCATGAGCGCCGTGCTTCCCGACGACGAGAGACTGCAGGAATTGCTGGCACTGCGCGCCGTGGAAGGCCTCGCGGAACACGAGCAGCGGGAATTGGAACACTTCAGCACGCGCTACCCACAGCTTGATACCGACGCGCTGGAACGCGTCGCGGCGTCGCTCGCGCTCGTCGGTCTCGAGCGCGAGCCGATGCCCGCTGCGCTGCGCGCGCGGGTGGAGGCGGATGCGGCGGCGTGGCTGTCGCAACGCAACAGCGCGCCGGAAGGCACCGGCAAGGCGTCGGCGCAACGTGTGGTCGAGCTGCGGCCCCGGCCTGCCCCGGCCACGGCCTGGGGCGGCTGGCTGGCGGCCGCGGCGACGCTGGTCCTGGCCGTGGTCGGTTGGCTGCAGGTGGATCGCACGGCGCAGGAGCGCGAGGCGCTCGCCGCGCGCCAGGCCGCGCTGGAGTCCGCTGTTTCGCGCCTCGAGCGCAGCCTGGCGGAGAAGGATGCGGCACTCGACGCCCTGCAGGAGCCCACGGCCGGCGAACTGCTGGCGGCGCTGGAGGGCCGTCCCGGGACGCGGGTGTTGCCCTGGTCGGCCACCGAGGACCCTGCCGCCGCCGAAGCCGGCGGCGCCGTGGTGTGGAACGGCGAGGCCCAGGCGGGCGTGATGCGATTCAGCGGCCTGCAGCCGAACGACCCTGCAGAGTGGCAATACCAGCTGTGGATATTCGACGCCGCCCGCGACGAGCGCTTCCCGGTGGATGGCGGCGTGTTCGACGTCGGGCCGGACGGCGAGGCGCTGGTGCCCATTCGCGCCAGCCTGCCGGTCGGCGAGGCGGTGCTGTTTGCCATCACGGTGGAGCGTCCCGGTGGCGTGGTGGTCTCGTCACGCGAGCGTATTGCGCTGGTGGCCCAGCCGGGCGCCTGAACGATTTCTTGAATCTGTCTTTCCCGCGCTGACCGAACAGTCAGTCAAGCCCGGAGTCTCCGGGTCATCCAGGAGGACAGACCATGAATCGACTGCTCAGCCGCGGCCTGCTGGCCGCGACTCTCGTGACGCTCGCCGCGTGCGGCAGCGACAGCGACAATTCCCTCACCGTGGTGGATCCGCCGACGCCGCCGGCGGTGGCGCAGCTGCAGGTCGTGCACGCCTCGGCCGACGCACCCGACGTCAACGTGCTGGTCAACGGCGCGGTCCCCGCGGGGCTTGCCGGGGTGCCGTTCGCAGCCGCATCGCCTTACCTGGAGCTCGAAGCCGGCACCATAGATGCCGCCGTCAACGCCATCCTGCCCGACGGCAGCGAGGTGGAAGTCCTGGCTGCGCCCGGCCTGGCGCTGGATGCCGACATCGCCTACACGGTGATCGCTGCCGGCAGCACCGCCGACCTGCTCGCTGCCGCAGGCGCGAACCCGCTCAATCTGTTCCTGCTGACGCGCCCGGTGGCGGAGGCCATCGACGGCGTGCGTATCCAGGTCCTGCACGGTTCGCCCTCCGCACCCGAGGTGGACGTCTATGTCAGTGCGCCGGACGCCGAGCTGGCCACCGTGACGCCGGCGACCTTCGCCTTCGGCGAGGTGCTCGACCTGGGCACCGTGCCTGCCGCGGAGTACCGGATCCGCATCACGCCCACCGGCAGCGAAGCCGTCGTGTTTGATTCCGGCGCCGTCGCGCTGCCTGACGGCGCCGACCTCAGCATCGTCGCCGTCGACAACGTTGGCCCCGGCAGCGCGCCTGTGGCTTTGCTCGCGGTGTTCGCTGACGGTACGGTCGTCGAGTTGCGCGACGGTGGGGCCGCCGCGCCCGCCGGCCTGACGGCGGTGCACAACTCTGCCGACGCCCCGGCCGTGTGTGTCGTCGCCGACGACGCCGGCACGGCCGAGGTCGAGCGCGTCGAACTGTTCCCCGGCGTGCCGTTCCGCGGCTTCGGCTATCTCGGCGAGGTGCCCCCGGGCAGCTACCTCGTCGGTCTCGAGGTCTTCGACGCCCAAACGGGCTGTGCCGGCACCTCGGCCGTGACTTTCGACACCCCGGTGGACTTCGCCGCCGGCGCGGAAGCGACCGGTATCGTGGTCGGTTCGCTCGGCGGGGGCACGCTGGAGCTGTTGCCGCTGGCCGATGACTTGCGTCCGATCGCGACCGAGGCCCGCGTGCGTATCGTGCACGGCTCCGAGGCCACCCCTGCGGTCGACATCTACGTCGTGCCGGCGGGTACGGACATCACGGCGCCCGATGTGACCCCGGACTTCAGCGCGGTCGAGTTCACGTCCTCCACCGGCTTCGTCGCGCTGCCCCCGGGGGAGTACGACGTGTTCGTGACGCTCGCAGGCGACACCACCCCGGCGATCGCCGTGGAGGGCGCGCTACTCGAAGGCGGCGACGTCATCAGCGCGATTGCCAGCGATCCGGCGGGCGAGGAGACGGCGCCGGGGCTGATCGTGATCGATCACCTGGAGCTGAAGAATCCGCCGCTCTGACTCGGGCGGCATAGGAGCGGGGGCGTCCATGCTGCGGCATGGACGCCCCTTTTTTTCCTAGAAGGCGAGGGTGTAGGGGCCGCCTTTTTTCAGCGCCCGCTGGTAGGCCGGCCGTGCGCCGATGCGTTGCACGAAATCGGCCAGGCGCGGCCGCGCTCTGCCGAGCAATCCGGCCGCGCCCGCCGCCTCCAGCGGGAAGCTGATCTGGATGTCCGCGGCGGTGAAGTCATCCCCGGCAAACCAGTCGCGCTGCTGCAGTTCGCCTTCCATGTAGTCCAGGTGCAGGTCGAGCTGCGGGCGGATGAAGGTGGACTGCACCTTGGCGGCGATGCCCTTGACCACGGGGCGCACGAAGAACGGCATCGGCGCCGCGGGCATCTTGCGGAACACCAGCGCCAGCAGCAGCGGCGGCATGGCCGAGCCCTCCGCGTAGTGCAGCCAGTAGGTGTAGCGCAGCCGCTCGGGGGTGTCTGGCGCCGGCAGGAGCCCGCTGTCCGCGCCGTAGCGGCCCACCAGGTACTCGATGACCGCACCCGATTCGGCGATGACCTGGCCCTCGTCCGTGACCACGGGCGACTTGCCGAGCGGGTGCACCTTGTGCAGCGACTTCGGCGCCAGCCCGGTTGCGGGATCCCGCTCGTAGCGCTTGACGCGGTACTGCAGCCCCAGTTCCTCGAGCAGCCAGAGGATGCGCTGCGAGCGCGAGTTCTCGAGATGGTGGACGGTGATCATGGCGTTCTCCCGCAAATCAGGCCGTCGATGCTATCGCTTTGCCGGGGCGGATAGAATGCCGGCATGAACACAGCATGCGAGAGACAGGCAGCCGACACGGTGCTGCTGGTGCGCCCGGTGGCCTTCCACGGCAATCCGGAGACGGCGGAGTCCAACGCCTTCCAGCGTCCGCCCGAAGCGGCGGACCCGGCCGCCGAGCAGGCCGCCGCGGCGGTGGAATTTGCCGGGCTGATGGAGGCCTTGTCCGCTGCCGGGGTCGGGACGGTCGTGGTCCCGGACAAGGTGTCGCCGGCGACACCCGACGCGGTGTTTCCCAACAACTGGGTCAGTTTCCATGCCGATGGCACCGCCGTGCTCTATCCCATGATGGCGCCGAGCCGTCGCGGCGAGCGGCGCCAGGACATACTCGAACTGCTCAGCAGCGCGCACGGCTTTCGCATCGAGCGGGTGCTGGACCTGTCGCCGCACGAGCAGGCCGGGCGGTTCCTGGAAGGCACCGGGAGCATGGTGCTGGACCGGGTGAACCGCGTGGCGTACGCCTGCCTGTCGCCGCGTACCGACGCGGAAGTGCTCGCGGAAGCCGCGCGGCTGCTCGACTACGAGCCCATCGCCTTCCTCGCCACCGATGCCGAGGGCATAGCCGTCTACCACACCAACGTCATGATGTGCCTCGGCGCGGATTTCGCGGTGTTGTGCGAACAGGCCATCGGCGACCCGGGACAGCGCGCCGCGGTGCGTCGCCGGCTCGAGCAGACCGGGCACGAGATCGTGCCCATCGATTTCACCCAGATGCGCAGCTTCGCCGGCAACATGCTGGAGCTGCGCGGACACGACGGCGAACGCGTGCTGGCGCTCTCGGCGCGGGCGCTCGAGTGCCTGGCGCCGGCGCAGGTGCAGGCGCTGGAGTCGCGCTGCCGGCTGCTGCCGGTGCCGGTGGCGGCGATCGAGGAGGGCGGCGGCGGCAGCGTGCGCTGCATGCTGGCGGAGGTGCACCTGCCACGCCGGGACTGAGCGTGCAGGCAATTTGCACATAATATGCAGTACACTCGGGCGCCTCCCGAGACTGCCAAGGTCACTGCATGAGCGCCGCTACCCGGATCCTGATGTGTCCGCCGGACTTCTTCGAGGTGGACTACGTGATCAACCCGTGGATGGACGGGCACGCGGGCTCGCTCGATCGCGAGCTCGCCCGGCGCCAGTGGGACGGCTTGCGCGCCGCCATCGCCGCCTGCGCCGAGGTGGTGCTGCTGCAGCCGCAGCCCGGACTGCCGGACCTGGTGTTCACGGCCAACGCCGGCTTCGTCCACGGCCACCGCGCGGTGCCGTCTCACTTCATGCCCCACGAGCGCCGTCCCGAGGAACCCTACCTGCGCGCCTGGTTCGAGGCGGAAGGCTTCGAGGTGCGCGTGTTGCCCGACAATGTCGCCTTCGAGGGCGCCGGGGACGCGCTCATCGATCGCGGCGGGCCCTGGCTGTGGGCGGGTTACGGCTTCCGCACCGAGATCGAGGCGCACGATTACCTGCGCCGCTGGTTCGATCTCGAGATCGTGTCCATCCGGCTCACGGACCCGCGCTTCTACCACATCGATACCTGCATGTGCCCGCTCGACGGCGGCTACCTGCTGTATCACCCGCCGGCTTTCGATGAGCCCTCGCGGGCGGAGATCGAGCGCCGCGTGCCGGCGGCGCGCCGCATCCCGGTCGGCGTCGAGGACGCGGGCCACTTCGCCTGCAATGCCGTGAACATCGGGCGCCAGGTCTTCATGAACCGCGCGCGCGCCGAACTCGTGGCGGAGCTCGAGGCCCATGGCTTCGAAGTGGTGCAGTTGCCGCTGTCCGAGTTCCTCAAGGCCGGCGGCTCGGCGAAATGCCTGACGCTCAAGCTCACGGAGCCGGTGGCACGCGGCTAGAATAGTGGCTCGTCCCAAGGGAGAGCCCAGATGTCCGATCGTCCCCGCGTCTGCGTCATCGGCGCCGGCTCCAGCGGCATCGCCGTGGTGAAGGCGCTCAAGGACCGCGGCATTCCCCAGGTCTGTTACGAGAAGGGCGACGACATCGGCGGCAACTGGTATTTCCGCAACAGCAACGGCATGTCCGCGGCCTACGAGTCGCTGCACATCAACACGGATGCGAAGCTGATGGAGTACCGCGATTACCCGATGCCGCCGGACACGCCGGACTATCCCAGCCATCGCGTCATCAAGGCCTATTTCGACGATTACGCCGCGCACTTCGGCCTGCGCGAGCACATCCGCTGCAACACCGAGGTGACGCGCGCCGAGCGCGCCGCAGACGGCTCCTGGGCGGTGACGCTCGACAGCGGCGAGACCGAGCGTTTCGACGCCCTGGTGGTGGCCAACGGCCACCACTGGGACCCGCGCTGGCCCGAGCCGCCGTACACCGGCGAGTTCGACGGCGCGCAGATCCATTCGCACCAGTACATGAACCCGCATGAGCCGCTGGATTTCCACGGCAAGCGCGTGCTCGTCGTCGGCATGGGCAACAGCGCCATGGACATCGCCTGCGAGCTGTCGCGCCCCGGCATCGCGGAGAAACTGTTTCTCTCCGCCCGCAACGGCGTGTGGATACTGCCCAAGTACCTGTTCGGCATCCCGATGTCGCGTCTCGGCATGCTGCCGCACTGGGTGCCGTGGCAGATCGGCGGCTTCCTCACCCGTCTCGCGGTGACGCTCAACGCCGGCTCGCCCTGGCGCTTCGGCCTGCCGCGCCCGACGCACCGCATGCTCCAGGCCCATCCCACCATCAGCCAGGAAATCTACATGCGCCTCGGCAGCGGCGACGTGCTGCCGCGCCCCGGCATTCGCATGCTCAAGGGCGACCGGGTCGAATTCAGCGACGGGCGCGAGGAGCAGGTCGACGTCATCGTATGGTGCACCGGTTACAAGCTCAGCCTGCCGTTCTTCGATCCGGGCTTCATCTCCGCGCCGGGCAACGACCTGCCGCTGTGGGAGCGCATGATCAAGCCGGGCATCGACAACCTCTACTTCGTCGGCCTGTTGCAGCCCCTGGGCGCCATCATGCCGATCGCCGAGGCACAGGGGCGCTTCATCGGCGATCACCTGCTCGGGCGCATCGTGCTGCCCGATACGGCGGAGATGCAGCGCGCCATGGCGAAAGAGCGCGCGGCCATGTTCCGCCGTTACCAGGACCACGCACCGCGCCACACCATGCAGGTGGACTTCGAAGCCTACCTGCACCGGCTGCGCAAGCATGCACGCCGCGGCCGCCGCCTCGCCGCGGACGCAGCGTAGGGCCCGGTGGCGCTGCGCCGACTGCTGGCGCGCGGGCTCGTGCGCACCCTGGTGCGGCGCGACCTGGCGCCATCCCGCTCCCTGGCGGCGCGCCGCCGTGCCGTGGACCGCGCCGCTCGCCTGCTGCGCCTGCCGCGCGGGGTACGCAGCATGCCCGCGGCGGGTTTTCCAGGCAGCGAGTGGCTGCTGCCTGCAGGCGTCGCGACGGCAGACAGCGGTCCAGCAATTCTCTACCTGCACGGCGGCGGCTTCGTGCTCGGCTCGCCGCGCAGCCACCGCAGCGTGGCGGCGCACCTCGCGGCGGCCTGCGCGCGGCCGGTGCTGCTGCTCGATTACCCACTGGCGCCGGAGCAGGCCTTCCCGGCAGCGCCCGACACGGTGCTGGAGGCGTGGGAGCGGGTGACGGCTGCGGGCGGGCGTCCCATCGCGCTGGCGGGGGATTCGGCCGGGGGCTGGCTGGCGCTGCGGCTGGCATTGCAGGCGGGCGCCATGGGCCTGCCGGCGCCGACGGCAATGGCGCTGTTCTCGCCCCTGCTCGATCTCGGGCGGGCCTCGGCCTCGACCGCGCCCGACCTCATGCTCCCGCCCGGCTTTGTCGCCGCGGGCATCCGGGCGTTTGCGGGCGGGCTGCCGCCGGCAGACCCGCGGCTCGACCTGCTCGGCCAGTCGCTGGCGGGGCTGCCCCCGCTGTTCATTGCCTACGATGCCGACGAGATGCTGGCCCCAGACAGCCGGCGCCTCGCCGAGGCGGCTGCGGCAGCCGGTGTGCGCGTGCGCGTCGCAGCGGAGAGCGGGCTGTGGCATGCATGGCCGCTGCTGGCCGGCCTGTTGCCCGAGGCCGGCGCCACCCTGCGCCAGGCGGCGGCGGTGCTCGCGCCGCGGCGAGGAGCCGTCTCCTGATGCTGTTGCACAATCCGACACTGCGATTGCTGGCCGGGGCCGCGATGATCAGCTTCGCCCCGGTGTTCGTGCGCCTGACCCCGGTCAGCCCGACCGACAGCGCCTTCTATCGCACCCTGTTCGGCGGCCTGATGCTGGCCGCCTGGGTATTCGCCCGGCGCACCCCGGTGGAGCGGCGCTCGGGGCTGGCGCTGGTCGCGCTGCTGGCGGCCGGGTTGCTGTTCGCCGCCGACCTCGCCGTGTGGCACCGGAGCATCTGGTACGTGGGCCCCGGGCTGGCGACACTGCTGGGCAATTTCCAGGTGTTCGTGCTGGCGCTTGTCGGTATCGTCTTCTTCCGCGAAAAGGCGCGCTGGGAGCTGATGCTCGCCATCCCCATGGCCTTCGTGGGTCTCGGCCTGATCGTCGGTTTCGAGTGGCGCTCGCTGGATGCGGAGTATCGCTGGGGGATCTTGTTCGGCCTCGCCACCGCCTTGTTCTACTCCGCGTACATCCTGTCGCTGCGGCGTGCACGCGCGGCCAGCCCCCAGGGCTCGATCGCCGCGGACCTGATGATCGTGTCGCTGGTCTCGGCGGCCTGCCTGTACCTCGGCTCCGGGGTCGGCGGCGCCGGCATCGCGCTGCCCGACCCGGGCGCCGCATGGATGCTGGCGGCTTATGCGCTGGTGGCCCAGGTGGTCGGCTGGCTGCTGATCTCCGGCAGCCTGCCGCACGTGCCGGCCTCGCGCGTGGGCCTGATCCTGTTGTTGCAGCCGACCCTGGCCTTCATCTGGGACGTGCTGATTTTCGCGCGCGAGTTCGGCGCCCGCGAGACGGCCGGCGCCGCACTGGCCATCGCCGCCATCGGCCTCGGCTCGCTGCCGCGACGCGGCGGCAAACGCCCGGCCTGAGCGCGCCGCCCTCAGGTCCAGAGGGCGATGGCGCCCGCCGCCACCTCGATTTCCAGCCGCTCGACCTCCAGCCCCAGCAGTTCCCCGTCTGCCTGGGCCGGCACCGGCCGGTCGCTCGTCACTTCCAGCCGGCGCGCCCGGGCCTGGTGCGCGATGGGCAGCCGCCCGTGCGTTCCGCGCATGACGCTCGGCGCGTGGCGCAGGACCTGGAAGCGGCCGAGTGCGTCGGCCCACACCAGGTCGAGACAGCCGTCATCCAGCTCGGCCTGTGGCGCGAGGTGGAACAGTCCCCCGGCGTAGCGGCCGTTGCAGGCCGCCACCAGCGTCACTGCACGCCGGTCTTCGCCGCCGTTCCCGTCGGCATCCTCCCAGCGCAGCGTGCACACCGGGTCGCCGATGCCCGCGTACAGCGCCCCGACGAGTCCGGCGGCATAGCCCAGCGCGCCCGGCAGCCACTTGTGGCCGGCGGTGGCGTGGGCGATCGCCGCATCGAAGCCGAGTCCGACGGCGTTGATGAACCAGCGTCCGTTGACCCGCCCGGCGTCTACGCGGCGCGCTGTGCAGCCGCCGGCCAGCAAGGCGCAGGCCCGGCGCCAGTCGCGCGGCAGCCCGGCGGACTTGATGAAGTCGTTGCCGGTGCCGAGCGGCACGATACCGAGGATGGTGGGTGCGCCCGGCACCTCGAGCAGGCCGCGCGCCACCTCCGACAGGGTGCCGTCGCCGCCGAGCACAATGACCCTGGCGCGGCCGCGCCCGGCTTCGTTTGCCGCGGCTTCAGCCAGGTGTCCGGGGCCGCGGCTGACCACGGTCTCGACCCGCATGCCGGCGCTCGCCAGCAGCTTTGCGGCGCGGGCGCCGAGCCGATCGCCACGCCCGCTGCCGGCAGCGGGGTTGGCGAGCAGTACGACGGCCTCTGGCATGGGGTTCCTCCGCAGCGACGCCGCGCAGCATAACCCAGGCCTGCCGCGCCGCGAGCACGCACAGGTGCCCGTGATCCGGGCTAGAATCGGGCCTTTCGTCGCCGCATCGCCCCGCCATGCTCGAACTCGCCTGCAAGCTCATCCTCGGCTACCTGGCCGGGTCCATCGTCGGCAGCCTGGTGGTCGGGCGCCTGCGCGGCGTCGACATCCGGCTGCTCGGCAGCGGCAACGCCGGCGGCACCAATGCCTTGCGCACCCAGGGCAAGGGTTTCGCCCTCGCGGTGGTGCTCATCGACGTGCTGAAGGCGGTCCTGCCCATCCTCTGGCTGACTGGCGCCGCGCTGCCCGGGGTGCCGGTGGATGCCGCGGTGTCGCGCGAGGCCGTGGCCGTGGTCATCGGGGCCGGCGCCGTGGCCGGGCACGTGTGGCCGGTGTTCTTCGGCTTCCGCGGCGGCAAGGGCATGGCGACGCTGGTCGGCGCCTACGCCGCCATCGAGGCTGCCTTGCTGGCGCCGGTGCTGGCGGGATGGGTGCTGGTGGCGGTGATTGGCGGCTACGTGGGCATCGCGACCATGTCTGCGGCGGCGGTGGCTCCGCTGTGGCTGGCCGTCACCGGGCAGGCCGGGCGGCCGCTGTTCTGGTTCGCGCTGCTGATGGCGGTGTTCGTGGCCTGGACCCACCGCAGCAACATCGCGCGCCTGCGCGCCCGCACGGAGCACCGCATGTTCCGCGGCCTGCTGGGCCGGCGGCGATGAGCTTCAACATGGCGCTGCTGCGGGCGCTGGCTCCGGGAGACCCGGTCTCGGGCACGGCGCTCGGGCGCGCGCTGGGGACCAGCCGTACCGCGATCTGGAAGGGTATACAGCGGCTGGTCGACCTCGGACTCGAGGTGGAAGCGAAGCCCGGCCTGGGCTACCGCCTGGCGGCGCCGCTCGAGTTGCTGGACGCGGCCCGCCTGCGGCGTGCCTTGCCGGCGGCGGCGAGCGCCAGGCTTGCCCGGCTGGAAGTGCTGGCAGAAACCGATTCCACCAACAGCCGCGTGCTTTTCTCGGACGCGGCGCCCGGCGTGCTGGTGGCCTGCCTCGCGGAACACCAGAGCGCCGGCCGCGGTCGCCACGGGCGTGCATGGCTGGCCGCGCCAGGGCGGGGCGTGTGCCTGTCGGTCGGCGGGCGCATGCCGGCCAGTCCGGCAGACTTCGCCGGCCTGCCGCCCGCCGTGGGCCTCGCTTGCGCCGAGGCGCTGGAACGGCTGGGGGTACCGGGTGTGCGGCTGAAATGGCCCAACGACCTGTTGCTGGGCGACGCCAAGCTCGGCGGCATCCTCATCGAGCTGCGTGGCGAGGCCCAGGGACCGGCCACTGTGGCGGTGGGCATCGGCCTGAACCTGCACGTCGGCGCGCCGATGCGGGCCGCGATCGGTGCGGCAGGCGGGTTGCCGCCGGCCGCGCTGGCTGATGCGGCACCCGATGTCGGCCGCAACGAAGTGGCCGCGGCGCTGCTGGCGGCGGTCGTCGAAACCCTCGCGCAGATGCCGGGGGGGCTGGGCGAGGAGGCGCTCGCAGCATGGGTGCGTCGTGACGCCCTGCGCGACCGCGCGGTGCGGCTGGAGACCCCGGGGCGCGCGGAAACCGGTATCGCGCGCGGCATAGACGCCACCGGCGCCTTGCTGCTCGAGACCGCCGACGGGACCCTGCGGCGCGTCACCGCCGGCGAGGTGACGCTGAGGCCGGCGGCATGACCCTGTTGCTGGATCTCGGCAATACCCGCCTCAAGGCGGCGCGCAGCGACGGCAGTGGCGGCCTGGAGCTGCTGGGAGAGGCCTCCCATCGTGAGCACGGCATGGCCGGGGCGCTGGCCCGGGCGCTGGGCGCGTCCGCGCCCGGCGCGGGTGTGGCCTGGTGCGCCAATGTCGCCGGGCCGGCGGCCGGCGAAGCCTTGGCGGCGGCGCTGGCACAGGCCGGCGGCGGCGGCCTCAGTTTCCTGCGCGCCGCCCCGGAAGCCTGCGGCGTGAGCTGTGCGTACGCGGAGCCGGCGCGCCTGGGCGCGGACCGCTGGGCGGCGCTGCTGGGCGCGCGCGGCCTGTCGGCGGCCCCCTGCGTGGTAGTGGATGCCGGCTCGGCTCTGACCATCGACGCCATGGCAGCGCAGGGCCGCCATCTCGGCGGCTGGATCCTGCCGGGGCTGGCGATGATGGTGGACGCCCTGGAGGCTCGCACCGGGGACCTGGCGCGCTTCCGCCAGGCCTCGGCCCCCGCGGTCACCGGTGGTTTCCCGACCGACACCCGGTCGGCGATGGAAGAGGGCGCCCGCCTGGCTGCCCTGGGTGCGGTGGCGGCAGCGCAGGAGAGACTTGCGCTGCATGCCGGGGCGCCAGCGCGGCTTTTCCTGACCGGGGGAGATGCGCCGGCGCTGCACTCCGCGCTGGAAACTGCGGAGCTCGTGCCCGAGCTGGTGCTGCTGGGACTGGCGCGCGCCGCGGCCGGGAACCCGGTGTCGAATATGAACGCTTGCTGAACCCTGGGGCAGGGCTGATCGTGGCCTTTACGCATGTTCCGGCGGGAGCGCATCGGTATACTGGCATCGACTATGTCATCGTCATGAGTCCAGGAGGACTGAAGTTATGAAGAAGCTCACCATCGCGATTCTCGCTGCCCCCATTCTGGCGTTCAGCGGTGCCGCGCTGGCCGGCGACGCCGATGCCGGCAAGGCCAAGGCCGAAGAACTGTATTGCATGGATTGCCATGCCGGCGAAGACTTCGCCGGTATGAGCCTCGAGGAGATCACGGCAGCCCTCGCGGCCCTGAAGAGCCCCGACTCCGCGCATCCCCCGGGCACCGAGGACATGACGGAAGCCGATATTCCCGACCTGGCCGCCTACTTCTACGCGGCCGGCGGCGGCCAGTAAGCCGTCTCCACGGTCTGTGACCAGGCGCCGCCCCCGGGAGACCGGGGGCGGCGTTCTTAATTGCCCGTCCCGCCTGTGGCGGCGCCGGCGGTTGCCGCAGGCGCGGGGCGCTCCTAGAATGCGCCGGCAGGCCGGTGTAGCTCAGTTGGCAGAGCGGCTGATTTGTAATCAGCAGGTCGCAGGTTCGACCCCTGTCGCCGGCTCCAGTGTTGTCCCCAGCCGACTGCAGCCGAGGCCGAAGTCGACTATACTCCGTCGCCCACTTTCCTAACCGAAGGAAACCTGTACATGAAGAAGCTTGCCATCGCCCTGATGTCCCTGCCCCTGGTTGCCGTCAGCGGGGCTGCCCTTGCGGGCGACGCCGCGGCCGGTGCTGAGAAGGCCACGCTCTGCCTGGATTGCCATATGGCCGACGATTTCAGCGGCCTCGGCGCCGAGGAGATCGAGGCCCTGATCGTTGCCGCCAAGGGTGGCGAGGACCATCCCCCCGAGATCGGTGACCTGGCCGACGAAGACATCGCCGACGTGGCGGCCTTCTTCGCCCACGAGGGCGCCAAGTAGCCTGACGCCGGTTCGTCCGGGACCCGCGGCGGGGGCCACGGCCCCCGCCGTTTCTGTTGACACCCTCCCGCCCGCGTTTAATAATACGCGGCTTGCGCTTTTGGGAGGGGTACCCAAGCGGTCAACGGGGGCAGACTGTAAATCTGCTGGCTCAGCCTTCGGAGGTTCGAATCCTCCCCCCTCCACCACGCGTCCGCGGCGCAGGCCGTGAGGCGCGACGGCAGACAGGCCTGGGGCCGAGACATGAGACCACGCGCGGGCGTAGTTCAACGGTAGAACCTCAGCCTTCCAAGCTGATGATGTGGGTTCGATTCCCATCGCCCGCTCCAGATGGGGGCCGCGCCCGCGGGGCGGACAGGGTTTAGAGAAAGGATCGCAGCCCACATAGCTCAGACGGTAGAGCACTTCCTTGGTAAGGAAGAGGTCACCGGTTCAAGTCCGGTTGTGGGCTCCATGACAGGCGCGAGAAGATTCAGGCGGACGGGCCGCGAGGCACGCCGCGTTTTTTAGGCAGACAAATTCACTGATCAGTCCGGAGTCGAGCACCGATGTCCAAGGCGAAATTCGAACGTACGAAGCCGCATGTGAATGTGGGGACGATTGGTCATGTTGATCATGGCAAGACGACCTTGACGGCGGCGTTGACGAAGGTGATGGCGGAGAAGTTTGGTGGTGAGGTGAGTGCTTACGACCAGATTGACAAGGCGCCGGAGGAGAAGGCGCGCGGCATCACGATTGCGACGGCGCACGTGGAGTATCAGTCGGCGGCGCGTCATTACGCGCACGTGGACTGTCCTGGGCATGCGGACTACATCAAGAACATGATCACGGGTGCGGCGCAGATGGACGGCGCGATCCTGGTGGTGTCGGCGGCGGATGGTCCGATGCCGCAGACGCGCGAGCATATTTTGCTGGCGCGGCAGGTGGGTGTGCCTTACATCGTGGTGTACCTGAACAAGGCGGACATGGTGGACGATGCTGAGCTTCTGGAGCTGGTTGAGCTCGAGGTTCGGGATCTTTTGAGCACGTACGAGTTCCCTGGCGATGACACGCCGATCATTACTGGTTCGGCGCTGAAGGCGTTTGACGGTGACACGAGCGAGATCGGGGTGCCCTCGATCGAGAAGCTGGTGGCGGCGATGGACGATTACATTCCGGAGCCGGAGCGTGCTGTGGATGGTGCCTTCCTGATGCCGATCGAGGACGTGTTCTCGATTTCGGGTCGTGGCACGGTGGTGACGGGGCGCATTGAGCGCGGCATCGTGAAGGTGGGTGACGAGGTGTCGATTGTAGGCATCCGTGACACCACGAAGACGACGGTGACGGGTGTGGAGATGTTCCGCAAGCTGCTGGACCAGGGCCAGGCGGGTGACAACGTGGGTGTGCTGCTGCGCGGCACGAAGCGTGATGACGTGGAGCGTGGCCAGGTGCTGGCGAAGCCGAACTCGATCACGCCGCACACCAAGTTCCAGGCCGAGGTTTACATCCTGACGAAGGAAGAGGGTGGACGTCATACGCCGTTCTTCAAGGGATACCGGCCGCAGTTTTATTTCCGCACCACGGACGTGACCGGGATGGTCGAGCTGCCGGAGGGTGTGGAGATGGTGATGCCTGGCGACAACGTGCAGATGCAGGTGGAGCTGATTGCGCCGATCGCGATGGAAGAAGGCTTGCGCTTCGCCATCCGCGAGGGCGGCCGCACCGTCGGCGCCGGCGTCGTGGCGAAGATTTACGAATAAG
>NZ_JAANBD010000024.1 GCF_011089885.1 Thioalkalivibrio sp. XN279
CGGGCGACGCCTTCCAGCACCGGGACGCCCAGCGCCGTCGCCAGCGGCCGCGCCAGTTCCGCCGCCTGGTTGAAACCGCGCTCGGCCAGCCGGGCGCGGTGCAGGGGCACCGGGACGACGCCGTCCACCGCGCGGCCCGCGCAGCGCGAGGCCAGCAGGCGCCCCAGCAGCGCGCCGAAGTGCAGGGCGCCGGCGTACTTGAAGCGCGCCACGAGGGCGTCGACCGGGAAGCGCCACGCCAGCGGGGCCACCACGGTGGACCAGGGGCGCGGGCGCGCTGCGCACTCGGCACAGGGCCCGGGCACGCTCATGGGCGCGGCGCAGCCGGGGCATGCGCTGCCGATCCACGGCAGGTCGGCGCGGCAGGGCGCACAGATCCCGGCGGTGCCGGCCGGATCGCCGCACAGTTCGCAGGGCCAGCGCGGCAGGCGCGGCCCGAAGCGGCTGTTAACCAGCAAGGCCCACACAGGTTGACAGCCTCTCTTTGCGCTGCGAATACTCCGCAACCATCATGCGCCGCCCCGCTCGCCGCACACAGGGGCGTTTTTTCTTCTCCTGGCCCGCAAACGGGCCGTCGACAAGAGCCGCAAACCATGAGCGAAATCCGCACCGACTGGCGCCTCGAGGATGTCCGCGCCCTGTTCGAACTGCCGCTGTTCGAGTTGCTCTACCGGGCTCACGGCGTGCACCGCGAGCACTTCCCGCACCACGAGGTGCAGGTGAGCACCCTGCTGTCGGTGAAGACCGGTGCCTGCCCGGAAGATTGTGCGTACTGCCCGCAGAGCGTGCGCTACGACACCGGCCTGCCCGTCGACCCGCTGCTGGAGGTGGAGGCGGTGGTGGAGCGCGCGCGCGCAGCGCGTGCGGCCGGCGCCACGCGCTTCTGCATGGGCGCGGCCTGGCGCAATCCCAAGCCGAAGCAGCTGGCTGTGGTCATGGAGATGGTGCGGCAGGTGCGGGCGCTTGGCCTCGAAACCTGCGCCACTCTCGGCATGCTCACCGCCGAGCAGGCCGAGGCGCTGCGCGAGGCCGGGCTCGATTACTACAACCACAACCTCGACACCTCCGCGGCGTTCTACCCGGAGATCATCACCACGCGCACCTACGCGGACCGGCTGGAAACGCTGCAGCACGTGCGTGACGCCGGCATGAAGGTGTGCTGCGGCGGCATCCTCGGCATGGGCGAGGAGCGCGAGGACCGCGTGGCGCTGCTGCACACCCTCGCCACGCTGCCGGCGCACCCGGAAAGCGTCCCCATCAACCAGCTGGTGCGCGTGCCCGGCACGCCGCTGGAAGGCGCCGCACCGCTGGATCCCTTCGAGTTCATCCGCACCATCGCGGTGGCCCGCATCCTCATGCCGGGGTCGCACCTGCGGCTGTCGGCCGGGCGCACGGACATGAGCGAGGAGATGCAGGCGCTGGCCTTCTTCGCCGGCGCCAACTCTGTGTTCTACGGCGAGAAGCTGCTCACCACGCCGAACCCGGACGCCGACGGCGACATGGCGCTGTTCGAGCGCCTGGGGCTGGTGCCGGAACCCGGCCCGGCGGACGCGCGTGGCGACGCCCGCCACAACTGAGGCGCTGCGGCGCGAGCTGGAGCGACTCGAGCAGGCCGACCTCTACCGCCGCCGTCGCATCGCCGCCTGGTCGCCCGAGCTTGGCCCGGCGGAGCTGGTCGTGGATGGGCGTCGCTGCCTGGCCTTCTGCAGCAACGACTATCTCGGCCTGGCGCGCGACCCGCGGCTTGCCGAGGCGCTGGCCGCGCACGCGCGCACCGGAGGCACCGGCAGCGGCGCGGCGCACCTGGTGGCGGGCCACGGCCCGGAGCACCAGGCGCTGGAAGAGGAGCTGGCCGAGTTCACCGGCTTCCCGCGGGCGCTGCTGTTCTCCACCGGCTACATGGCCAACCTCGGCCTGCTGGGCGCGCTGGCCGAGCGCGGCGACCTGGTGGCGGAGGACCGGCTCAACCATGCCTCCCTGCTCGATGCCAGCCGGCTGTCCGGCGCCACCGTGCGTCGCTATGCCCACGCCGATGCGGCTGCGGCGGTGCGGCGCCTGCAGGGCGCGGCACGCCGGCGGTTCATCGTCACGGACGGGGTTTTCAGCATGGATGGGGATGCGGCGCCGCTTGCAGCATTGGCCGACGCCGCCCGGCGGCACCAGGCGGAGCTGCTGGTGGACGACGCCCATGGGCTGGGCGTGCTGGGGCCGGAAGGCACGGGCAGCGTCGCCGCGGCAGGGCTGCAGCCGGCGGACGTCACGGCGCTGGTGGGCACGCTGGGAAAGGCTTTCGGCACCTTCGGCGCCTTCGTCGCCGGCGGCGAGGCGGTCATCGAGACCCTGGTGCAGCGAGCCCGCAGCTACATCTACACCACCGCGCCGCCGCCGCCGCTGGCTGCTGCCACGCGCCGGGCGCTTGCCATCGCGCGCGCCGAGCCCTGGCGCCGCGCGCGCCTCGAGACGCTGGTGGCGCGCTTCCGGCACGGTGCCGCTACGCTGGGCCTCCGGCTGCTGCCATCGGCGACGCCGATCCAGCCCGTGCTGGCCGGCTCGTCCGGGGTCGCGCTGCAGGCCGCCGCAGCGCTGTTCGAGGCCGGACTGTGGGTGACGCCGATCCGGCCGCCGACGATCCCGGCAGGCACGGCCCGCCTGCGCATCACTTTGTCCGCCGCCCACGAGGAGGCGGATGTCGATCGCCTGCTGGAGGCGCTGGCGACGGTAGCGGCGCTGCGCGCGGAGGCCGGCGCATGAAGCTCGCGGTCGAG
Organism: Thioalkalivibrio sp. XN279; assembly: GCF_011089885.1. Classification (NCBI taxonomy): domain Bacteria; kingdom Pseudomonadati; phylum Pseudomonadota; class Gammaproteobacteria; order Chromatiales; family Ectothiorhodospiraceae; genus Thioalkalivibrio; species Thioalkalivibrio sp. XN279. The sequence goes on from NZ_JAANBD010000024.1 coordinate 2,766, forward strand.
CTGCGCGGCGCGGGGCCCGGCCTGGTCATGCTGCACGGCTGGGGGCTCAACTCCGCCGCCTGGTCGCCCCTGCTGCCGCACCTGGCGCGGCGCTTCCGCCTGGCACTGATCGACCTGCCGGGCCACGGTCGCAACCGGGCCGCGGCCGTGACGCCCAGCCTCGCGGGCTGGGCGAACGCAATCGCGGACGTGGCCCCGCCCGGCAGCGCATGGCTGGGCTGGTCGCTCGGCGGCCAGGTCGCCATGGCCGCCGCCCTGGCGGGACACGATATCCGGCGCCTGGTGCTGGTCGCCACCACGCCGCGCTTCGTGGCCGCTCCGGACTGGCCCTGCGGCGTGCCCGCCGAGGAGCTGGCGGGTTTCGCAGGCGCCCTGGCGCGGGACCACGACAAGACGGTGCGCGACTTCCTCAGCCTGCAACTGCGCGGCGACGCCCGCGCCGCCACCCTGCTGCGCACCTTGCGCGCGCTGCTGGCCGAGAGCCCGGCGCCCGACCCGGCGGCGCTGGCCACGGGACTGGACATCCTCGCGACCACGGACCTGCGCGCGCAGCTGCCGGCCCTCGCGCTGCCCGCGCTGGTCCTGGCCGGCGAGCGCGACCGCCTCACCCCGGCGGCAGCCGGCCGACGCCTTGCCGCGGCCCTGCCCGACGGTCGTTGCCGCGTCTTCGCCGGCGCGGCCCATGCGCCCTTCCTCACGCATGAGGAAGAGTTTGCCGGCGCAGTGGCGTCTTTCCTGGACGGCACGGAGGTCGCCGCATGAGCCACGACCGTTACCATCTCGAGGGCCGGCGCGTACGTGCCGCCTTCGATGCCGCCGCGGCCGGCTACGACGCGGTCGCGGTGGTTCAGGCCGAAGTGCGCGCCCGCCTGCTCGAGCGCCTCGAGCTGTTCAGGCTGGCGCCACAGCGGATCCTGGACGCGGGTTGCGGCACCGGCCACGGCACGCGGGCGCTCCTGCGGCATTACCGGCGCGCCGGGGTCGTGGCCCTCGACCTGGCGCCCGGCATGCTGGCGCAGGCGCGCCGGCAGCGTCCGTGGTGGCGCCGGCTCGACCCGGTATGCGCCGACGCCGCGGCCTTGCCCCTCGCCGACGCCTCGGTCGACCTGGTGTTCTCCAACCTCATGTTGCAGTGGTGCAACGAGCCCGATGCGGTGTTCCGCGAGTTCCGCCGCGTGCTGCGGCCCGGCGGGCTGCTCCTGTTTGCCACCTTCGGCCCGGACACGCTCAAGGAGCTGCGCGCAGCGTGGAGCGCCGCGGACGGCCACACCCACGTCAGCCGCTTCATCGACATGCACGACCTCGGCGACGCCCTCGTGCGCGCCGGCCTCGCCGAACCCGTCATGGACGTGGAACACCTGACGCTCACCTACGCGGACCTGCGCAGCCTGATGCGCGACCTCAAGACCATGGGCGCAAGCAACGCTACGGCCGGGCGCAACCGCGGCCTCACCGGGCGGCAGCGCCTGGCGGCAGCAGAGGCGCACTACGAGCGCCTGCGCCGCGACGGGCGCCTGCCGGCCACCTGGGAAGTTGTGTACGGGCACGCCTGGGCGCCGACAGCCGCGGCGCGGCCCGCACCGGACGCGGACGGAGCAGTCACCGTGCCGCTGACAGACATCGGGCGGCGGCGGCGATGAAAGGCATATTCGTCGCCGGCACCGACACCGGCGTGGGCAAGACGCTGTTCAGCGCCGCGCTGCTGCTGCACCTGGCGCAGGCCGGCGTGCGCGCCGCGGCCTGCAAGCCGGTCTCGGCCGGTTGCCGGCGCGAGGGCTGCCGGCTGGTGAACGCCGATGCCGAGCTGCTGGCCGCGACCGCGCCGTTGCAACGGCCGCTGGAAATCGTCAATCCGTTCGCGCTGGAGCCGGCGATCGCGCCGCACATCGCGGCCGCCGAGGCCGGTGTCGAGCTGCAGGCGGCCATGCTGGCGGATGCCTGCCACCGCGCCGGGGACGGCGCGGACTTCACACTGGTGGAGGGTGCGGGGGGCTGGCGTGTGCCGCTGAATGCGCGGGAGACGCTGGCGGACGTGGCGCGCTTGCTGGAATTTCCGGTGGTGCTGGTGGTGGGATTGCGCCTCGGCTGCCTGAATCACGCCCTGCTGAGCGCCGAGGCCATTCGCGCGGACGGACTCGAGCTGGCGGGCTGGGTGGCCAACCCGATCGATCCGGCCATGCCCAGGCTGGAGGAGAACATCAGCGCCCTGGAGGCCCGCCTGGGGGCGCCGCTGCTGGCGCGGCTGCCTCATTGCCGGCATCCGGGCGAACTGGCGCGGGCCCGGGAAGCCGCCGCCGTGTTGCGCCGTATTACGGCATTCACTTACGATTAGCGCGCTTTTTGCGACGCCCTGGTCGGCGGCGGGAGGTTGGAGACGTCTCCGAAATCAGCGACAAGCTTCTCGGACAGGTCCTGGTCAGCGCAAATTCCTCGCTGACCCGGCAGGGAGCTTTCCTGTTTTTCGGCGTGACGGCTGTATCCTCCCTGGTGCTGGCGGGAGCGCTCGCAGCGCGTGGTTTCTGGCCGGTGCTGCCGTTTGCCGGGCTCGAATTGTTCGCGCTCGGCGTGGCGCTGGGCCTGAGCATGAAGCGGGGCCGGTACCGGGAGATCGTCAGCGTGTACGGCGACCGCATCGTGGTCGAGCGGGGCGCCGGCGCCCTGGAGGAGCGATTCGAGCTCCCGCGTCACTGGACGCGGGTCGAGCTGGAACGCGCTCCGTGGCGGGGACACCCGCCCCGGCTGCTGCTGTGCTGCGGGAGGGAGCGCCGTGAGATCGGCGCCGTGCTGACCGGGAACGAGCGCGAAAGCCTGCGACTACGCCTCGCGGAGCTGGTTGCCGGCAAGGAGCCGGCGCACGCAACCGCGGGGCGGGATCGCGCGAATGATAGAACGAGAGTGTCCTGATCCAGGGGAGCCCGGACTGATGTCCAAGACCACGAGAAAGTGGATGGGCCGCATTGCGGCAGGCGTGGGGCTGGCCCTCGCCGTACAGGCGTCGGCGTGGGCCGACTGGGCCGTGAACATGCCGCGTGGAGTGTCCGGCATCAGCAACGAAGTCTACGAGCTTCACATGCTGATCTTCGGTGTCTGCGTGGTGATCGCGGTGGTCGTGTTCGGCGCCATGATCTGGTCGATCTTCCACCACCGCAAGTCGCGCGGCGTGGAACCGGCCAAGTTCTCGCACAGCACCAAGGTCGAGATCGTCTGGACGGTGATTCCCATCGCCATCCTGGTCGCCATGGCCGTGCCGGCCGCGGACACCCTGATCCGCATGGAAGATACCCGCAACAGCGATCTCACCGTCAAGGTGACCGGCTACCAGTGGAAGTGGCACTACGAGTATCTCGACGAGGGCGTGCAGTTCTTCAGCAACCTGTCGCAGGAATCCAACCGCGCGCGGCAGCTGCGCTCCGGCGTGGACGTGAACGCCGTCGAGAACTACCTGCTCGACGTGGATCGCCCGCTGGTGGTCCCGGTCGGCGCCAAGGTCCGCCTGCTGCTGACTTCGAACGACGTCATCCACTCCTGGTGGGTGCCGGACTTCGGCGGTAAGAAGGACGCCATCCCGGGCTTCGTCAACGAGTTCTGGTTCCAAGCGGACGTGCCCGGCACCTACCGCGGCCAGTGCGCCGAGCTGTGCGGACGCGACCACGCCTTCATGCCGGTGGTGGTGGACGTGCTGCCGGTGGACGAATTCACGGCCTGGCTCGCCGAGCAGGCGCCCCAGGCCACGCCCGCGGTGGCGCGCACTGAAACCACCGCGCCGGCGACTCCGGTCGAAGCGGCCGCGCCGGCCACGGCCGCCGAGGACGCGGCGCCCGCCGCAGCTGCGGAACCCGCTGCTGCCGACGCGTCGCTGAGCATGGACGCCCTCATGTCCGAGGGCCGCAACGTTCACCTGACGTACTGCGCGGCCTGCCACCAGGCCGACGGCAGCGGCCTGCCGGCTGCAGGCTTCCCCGCGCTGGCCGAGCTGAAGATCGGGCTGGAAGAGCACATCCAGACCGTCGTGAACGGCCGTCCCGGCACCGCCATGGCCGCCTTCGGCCCGCAGCTGAGCGATGAGCAGCTGGCCGCGGTGATCACCTTCCAGCGCAACGCCTTCGGCAACGAGACCGGCGACACGGCCCAGCCCGCCGACATCGCCGCCGCCCGCTGAGCCGTCTTCGAGGAGAGTCCGAGATGTCTACCGCAACGCACGCCGACCACCACGATCACGGCCACCACCCCACCGGCTTCATGCGCTGGCTGACCACCACGAATCACAAGGACATCGGCACGATGTACCTGGTGTTCAGCCTGGTGATGTTCTTCGTCGGCGGCGCCATGGCGCTGGTGATCCGCGCCGAGCTGTTCCAGCCGGGCCTGCAGTTCGTGGACCCCGGCTTCTTCAACCAGATGACCACGATGCACGCGCTGATCATGATCTTCGGCGCCGTGATGCCGGCCTTCGTCGGCCTGGCCAACTGGATGGTGCCGCTGCAGATCGGGGCGCCCGACATGGCGCTGCCGCGGCTCAACAACTGGAGCTTCTGGATCCTGCCCTTCGCCTTCTCGCTGCTGCTCATGACCCTGTTCCTGCCGGGCGGCGCGCCCGCCTCGGGCTGGACCATGTACCCGCCGCTGGTGCTGCAGACGGGCAACGCCTTCCCCTTCCTGATCTTCTCGATCCACCTGATGGGCCTGTCCTCGATCATGGGCGCCATCAACATCATCGTCACCATCATGAACATGCGTGCGCCGGGCATGGGCCTGCTGAAGATGCCGCTGTTCACCTGGACCTGGCTGATCACCGCCTACCTGCTGATCCTGGTGATGCCGGTGCTGGCGGGCGCGGTGACCATGCTGCTGACCGACAAGTACTTCGGCACCGCCTTCTTCACCGCCGCCGGCGGCGGCGACCCGGTGATGTTCCAGCACATCTTCTGGTTCTTCGGGCATCCCGAGGTCTACATCATGATCCTGCCGGCCTTCGGCATCATCTCGGAGATCATCCCGACCTTCGCCCGCAAGCCGCTGTTCGGCTACAGCGCCATGGTCTACGCCACGGCCAGCATCGCCTTCCTCTCGTTCATCGTCTGGGCCCACCACATGTTCACCGTGGGCATGCCGCTGGCCGGGCAGCTGTTCTTCATGTTCACCACCATGCTGATCGCCGTGCCCACGGGCGTGAAGGTGTTCAACTGGGTGGCGACCATGTGGCGCGGCGCCATGACCTTCGAGACGCCGATGCTGTTCGCACTGGCCTTCGTGTTCCTGTTCACCATCGGCGGCTTCTCCGGCCTGATGCTGGCCATCGTGCCCGCCGACCTGCAGTACCACGACTCCTACTTCGTGGTGGCGCACTTCCACTACGTGCTGGTGCCGGGGGCGGTGTTCGCCATCATGGCGGGCGTCTACTACTGGCTGCCGAAGTGGACCGGCCACATGTACGACGAGAAGATGGGCAAGATCCATTTCTGGCTCTCCGCCATCTCCGTCAACCTGACCTTCTTCCCCATGCACTTCGTGGGCCTGGCCGGCATGCCGCGTCGCATCCCGGACTACGCCACGCAGTTCGCCGATTTCAACGCCATCGCCACGGTGGGCGCCTTCCTGTTCGGCCTGTCGCAGCTGATGTTCGCCTGGAACATCTATCGCTGCGCCAAGGGCGGCAAGCAGGCCACGGCCGAGGTGTGGGAAGGCAGCCACGGCCTGGAGTGGACGGTGCCCTCGCCGGCGCCGCTGCACACCTTCGACGTGCCGCCGGTGGTGAAGTAAGCAGGTGCATGCTTTGAGCGAACATCCCGAAGACCCGCGGGCACGACGCGCCAGGATCATCCGCACCGCGGTGTTGCTGGCCTTGTTCGCGGCAGCGGTCTACGGGATGTTCATCTTCACCATGGCGCAACGCAGCCAGGGGATGTGAGCATGGGCGCAACCCGGACCATGGTGCTGAAGCTCGTCGCCCTGACGGTGGCGATGTTCGGCTTCGGCTTCCTGCTGGTGCCGCTGTACGAGGTGTTCTGCGACATCACGGGCCTCGGCGGCCGCACCAGCAACGAGGCGGCCACCGAGGTCGCCATCGCGCCCGACACCAGCCGCATGGTGCGGGTGGAGTTCGTCGCCTCGGTGAACTCCAGCGGTCCCTGGGAGTTCCGGCCCGAGGTGGGCAGCATGATGGTGCACCCCGGCCAGATGTACACCACCACTTACTGGGCGAAAAACCTGCGCGAGCGCGACATCGTCGGCCACGCCGTGCCCAGCGTGGCGCCGGGGAACGCCGCGCGCTACTTCAACAAGACCGAGTGCTTCTGCTTCACCGAACAGAAGTTCGAGGCCCTGGAAGGCCGCGACATGCCGGTGGTGTTCATCATCGATCCGGACCTGCCGGCGCATGTCGAAACCGTGACCCTTTCCTACACATTCTTTGACCGGGCGGGCCTGGCCGCGGCAGGCACGCCGCAAGCCGGCCTGTAATAACGATAACAGCGGGGAATTCCGATGGATCACTCTGAGCGTTACTACGTGCCGCACGGCAGCTACTGGCCGATCGTAGGCGCAGTGGGCCTGTTCCTGATGATGCTCGGCGTCTCGGCCTGGCTGAACGGCGTCGGCCTGATGGGCTGGGTGGCCTGGCTCGGCATCGCGGTGGTGCTGGTGATGATCGTGGGCTGGTTCGCCAACGTCATCGACGAGTCGGAAGCCGGCATGTACAACGCCCAGGTGGACCGCTCGTTCCGCATGGGCATGACCTGGTTCATCATCTCCGAGGTCATGTTCTTCGCCGCCTTCTTCGGCGCGCTGTTCTACGCCCGCCAGCTGGCCATTCCGTGGCTCGGCGGCGAAGGCAACAACTTCTTCACCCATCTCCTGCTCTACCCCGGGTACGAGGCGGCGTGGCCGACGGGCGGCCCGAAGGCCTGGGGCGGCGACTTCAGCATCATGGGCGCCGGCGGCCTGCCCGCCATCAATACCGCCATCCTGCTCACCAGCGGCGTGACCATCACCATCGCTCACCACGCCATCAAGGAAGGCAATCGCGCGCTGACCTCGTGGGGGCTGTTCGCGACCATCGTGCTCGGCCTGGTGTTCCTCTCCCTGCAGGCCTACGAATACGTGCACGCCTACCAGGACCTCAACCTGCGCCTGACCTCGGGCATCTACGGCAGCACGTTCTTCATGCTCACCGGCTTCCACGGCATGCACGTGACGCTGGGCGTGATCATGCTGATCGTCATCTGGATCCGGGTGCTGAAAGGCCATTTCACGCCGAAGCAACACTTCGGTTTCGAGGGCGTGGCGTGGTACTGGCACTTCGTCGACGTGGTCTGGCTGGGCCTGTATATCTTCGTCTACTGGCTCTGACGCCGGGCCGCGGACGAACGACTACCGGAGGGCGTGCACTGCACGCCCTTCTGGTTTAGGAGCGCGGTGTTCAGCGGCCGGCGTGCCGGCCTGGCAGCGTCAGAGCTGCCCCGGCGTAATGAGGCCCAGCGCGTAGGCCACGAGCAGCACGACGAACAGCGCGACCGACAGGCCGATGCGCCAGGTCAGCGCCTTCACCAGGCGCTTCGAGTCGTGGTCGTCCTTGAACAGGTAAACCAGGCCGGAGGCGAGACTGGCGACAATCGCGACGAACGCGAGCAGGATCAGCAACTTGATGGGACTCATGACAACCTCCGTGCGCAGCCGCCAGTATACTCCGGGGCCCTTGTCCAACTCGGGGTGGGGCTGACATGAATGCCACCAGGCGCCGCTTCCGGCCGGGCGTTCCGGCCACCCTGTTCACTGCGTTTTTCCTGCCGCTGTTGCTCGCGCTGGGCACCTGGCAGCTCAACCGGGCCGGCGAGAAGCAGGTATTGTTCGACGACTTCGCCGCCGGCGGCGACCCGGTTGCACTCGACGCGGCCAGTCCCGGTCTCGACGGGCTGCGCCGCTACGCGCCCGTGCAAGCGGCAGGCCGCTATCTCGGCGCACGGCAGTTCCTGCTCGACAACTGGGTTGAGGACAGCCAGGCCGGCTACCGGGTGCTCACCCCGCTGCAGCTGGCCGACGGGGTGGCGGTACTGGTGGACCGGGGCTGGATCCCGCGCGACTTCTCCACCGACGTGGCGCCCGTGATCGACGTCAGCGCCGAGCCGCGCACCGTCAGCGGCAAGCTGGACCGGCTGCCGCGGCCCGGCATCGAGCTCGAGACGACGCTGGCGCCGGGCTGGCCCAAAGTGGTCCAATTCCCCTCCCGCGACGAACTCGAGGGGGCGCTCGGCCTGCGGCTCGTCCCGGGCCTGGTGCTGCTGGACGCCGACCAGCCGGACGGCTTCCGCCGCGAGTGGCGGCCCTCCGACTTCGGGCCCGAGCGGCATATCGGCTATGCCGTGCAGTGGTTCGCCCTGGCGATCACGCTGGTGGTGCTTTATCTCGCCTGGTCATTCAGGAAAACGGACTGAACATGAACGACACGACGCAACCCAAGCGGCGCAACCTCCAGGCCTGGGGCCTGTTCCTGCTGTTCTTCGGCCCCCTCGCGGTGGCGATGTTCCTGTACTACGGGACCGACTGGCGCCCCGGCGGGACCGGGAACCACGGCGAGCTGGTCCGGCCGCCGCAGCCGACCCCCGTGGTCACGCTGCCGGGAACCGAGGCCTATCCCGACGGCGACGGCTTCCTGCGCGACCGCTGGACGCTGGTTTACGTGGCGCGCTCGCCCTGCGAGGAGGCGTGCCAGGAGGCGCTGTACAACGGCCGCCAGATGCGCCTCGCGCTGGGACGGCTGATGGACCGGGTCGAGCGGGTGTACCTGTTTACCACGGAGCCGCCGGAGGCGGGTTTCCTCGCGGCGGAGCACCCTGACCTCGTGGTGGTGGACGCGACCGGCGCCGCGGGCGAGGCCCTGCTGACGGCCTTTGCCGGCCAGGACGAGGGCTACTGGCTGGTCGATCCGCTGGGCAACGTCATGATGCGTTATCCCGCGGACCAGACGCCCAAGGGGATGATGGAGGACATCAAGAAGCTGCTCCGGCTGTCCCGAATCGGTTGAGGCCGGCTCACGCCGGCTGAGCAGGGCCGTCGGGATCGACTCCGGCCGCCCGATCGGCCAAAATTACGGGTTCGGCCCGCGCCCCGGGCGGCCGCCGGCCCCACGAACCACGCAGGTAGATGCCGTGCAGACCGAGGTCAGAAAACTTCCCGCCACCAGCTTTGCCGTCCGGCTGGGCGACTACCTCGAGCTGTGCAAGCTCAAGGTGGTCAGCCTGATCGTGTTCACGGCCGTGGTGGGCATGTTCCTCGCGGTGCCCGGCATGGTGCCGCTGGACAAGCTGATCTTCGGCACCCTGGGGATCGGCCTGGCCGCCGCCTCGGCCGCCGCGATCAACCACGTGCTGGACGCGCGGATTGACGCCGTCATGCGCCGCACCCGCCGCCGCCCGCTGCCGACCGGCCACCTCACCGAGGCCCAGGCGCTGGCCTTCGCCGTGCTGCTGGGCGTCGTGTCCATGCTGATGCTGTGGTTCCTGGTCAACCCGCTGACCGCGGTGCTGACCTTCATCAGCCTGATCGGCTACGCCATCGTCTACACCGCGTTCCTCAAGCGCGCCACGCCGCAGAACATCGTGATCGGCGGCGCCGCCGGCGCTGCGCCGCCCGTGCTCGGCTGGGTCGCCATCACCGGCGACATCCACGCCCACGCGCTGCTGCTGTTCCTGATCATCTTCACCTGGACGCCGCCGCACTTCTGGGCGCTGGCCATCGCCCGCAAGGACGAGTACGCCCAGGTCAACATCCCGATGATGCCCGTGACCCACGGCATCGAGTTCACCCGCCTGCAGATCCTGCTCTACACCATCCTGCTGTTCATCGTCGGCCTGCTGCCCTGGCTGACCGGCATGAGCGGCTGGCTGTACCTGCTCGGCGCCATCGGCTTCGGCGGCGGCTTCTTGTACTACGCGGTGGCCATGATGCGCTCCGACGCGCCCGAGCTGCCGATGAAGACCTTCAGCTACTCGATCACCTACCTGATGGGCATCTTCTCCTTCCTGCTGGCCGACCACTACGTGCCGGCGCTGCTGGGCTGAGGCGGTGTTCAAGCGCTACCTGCCGTTGATTTTCGTCATCGTGGTGGTGATCGCCACGGCCATCCTGTTCCTCGCCTTGCGCTGACGCCAACGGGTCACGCGACCTTTTGCCTGACCGCGGCTCGGGCCATTGCACGGTCCCCTGAGCGGCATCAGATTTCCAAGCGAAGGGGACCGTGCAATGGCCCGAGCCGCTGCCCCGGACATCCATCAACTCCGTTGGCGCAGCTCAGTTCGCCACCATCGTTCAACGTTCCTGTTCGGTGTCACCGCGCGGGAATCGCCGGGTGTCAGTCTGGACGTCAACCAGGTTCCCATTAGCGTCAAAGTAAAAATAGTAGGTGACGACGATGATCTCGGTCGCTGTAACGTACGTTTCGGTGCGGGTTTCGACGGTACCACCCCCCGTCGCACCGCTACTCATCGACTGCACGCCGTCTTGGCGCACTTCTTGATCGGACTGCACAAGCTTCGCGTCCAGGGGCAAGTCCACCGAAATGACCCTCAAGATCTCGCCGGCAGCATCCTTGGCCACGACGACATGCGATTTTCCGATCCGAACCAGGCTCGCGCAGTTGCTCACACAGTCGCTCGTGCGCGCCTGGAGCGCCTGATCGACAGGAGTCGCGGTGGATTGCGGGGGGAAAGCGACCAGGAAAAGGCTTGCGAGGATCACCTGAAAGCGCATGACTGGAACTCCTTATCCAGATTTCGGTGCAGCTCATCCTAGTGATCTGCCGTTTATGGTGTCAAGCGACCAGATATGGGCAGCTGCTGGCGAGGTAGCACCAGTCTTGCGCCGCTGCGGACAATAGCGCGCTTATTCTCCGCAATTAGTACGGAAAACAGCCTTGTGCCTGCGGAGATTAGCGCGGATAATATCCGCATGTCGTGCGGAGATAATGCTTTGTACCTCTGGCAGCAGCCTGACTGGCCGGCGTTCACCTGGGATCAAGCCGCTTTGGCCACTTTGCTTGGCCAGGTGTCCCGCGCCCAGGGGAAGCTCCTGGGCCGGATGGCAGCTCTCGGCTTCGACCTGCGCAATGAAGCGCACCTGCGGACGCTGACCCAGGATGTCGTCAAGACCAGCGAGATCGAGGGCGAGTATCTCGAGCCCGACCAGGTCCGATCGTCCATTGCCCGCCGGCTGGGAATGGACGTCGCCGGGCTGGCTCCAGCCGACCGCAACATCGATGGCGTCGTCGACATGATGCTGGATGCCACCACCCGATACGAAGAGCCGCTGACCGTCGAGCGACTCTACGGCTGGCACAGCGCGCTCTTCCCCGGCGGACGGAGCGGCATGCACAGGATTTCCGTCGGCGCATGGCGGAACGACAGCACCGGCCCCATGCAGGTCGTGTCCGGCCCGATCGGTCGGCAACAAGTGCACTACGAAACGCCGCCGGCCAGCCGCATTCAGCAAGAGATCGAATCGTTTCTCGAGTGGTTCAACGCCCCCGCTGAGTCCGACCCGATCCTGAAAGCCGGGCTGGCTCACCTGTGGTTCGTGACCATTCATCCGTTCGACGACGGCAACGGCCGCATCGCCCGCGCCATCGCCGACATGGCACTGTCGCGAGCGGATGAGACTCGGCAACGCTTCTACAGCATGTCCGGACAGATTCGTCTGGAGCGCAACGACTACTACGACACCCTCGAACGGACGCAGAAGGGCCCGCTCGATGTGACCCGTTGGCAAACATGGTTCCTGTCGTGCCTCGAGCGTGCGATCGCCGCCGCCGAGCACACGCTGTCCACAGTGCTGGCGAAGGCCCGCTTCTGGGAGCGATTTGCCACAGCGGCCCTGAACGAACGCCAGATCAAGGTGCTCAACCGGCTGCTGGACGGATCCGAGGGCAAGATGACGACTTCCAAATGGGCGAAGATCGCGAAATGCTCACAGGACACGGCGCATCGCGACATCCTGGATCTGATCGACCGGGGCGCTCTGCAGAAGGAACCCGGGGGCGGACGGAGTACCTGCTATTCCCTCGTCGTGGAGAACTAGCGGCCAGCGCGGTCACCACGCCGGCAGGGTTGCGCAACTACAGCTACGACGCCAACGGCAACCCGAACCAGGTGTCCGGGCCCGGAGCCCGGACGGTGAGCTGGTTGCTCTTTCTACAGGTTCGTGGCTCAATCCTCGTGAGGCAAACAAGTCTCCGATAAACCCGCGCGATTCATTAGCGAAATCGAGCGAGGAGCGAGTATGGACTATCAAAGCCGCATCACTATCGAGCCCGGCAAGCGAGGCGGGAAGCCCTGCGTCCGCGGCATGCGTATCACGGTCTATGACGTGCTGGACTGGCTGGCCCAGGGGATGACGGAAAAACAGATCCTCGAGGACTACCCCGAGCTGGTCGTCGAGGACATTCGTGCTTGCCTCGCTTTCGCCGCCAACCGGGAGCATCAGCTCACGGCTATCCACGGCAACTGAACGCCAACAGGTTCCGTGAAGCTGCTGCTGGACCAAAATCTTTCCTACCGAATGCTGGACGAGTTGGCACCGGTGTTTCCCGGATCCAGCCAGGCCATGCGCCTTGAGCTCCACAAGGCCGAAGATCGCGCGATCTGGCAGTACGCCAAAGATCACGGCTTCACCATTGTCACCTTGGACTCGGATTTCCATGAGCTGGCGACGCTCTACGGGACGCCGCCGAAAATCGTCTGGCTAAAGTGCGGGAATCGACCGAAGTGGTACGTGGTCAACCTGCTGTTGAAACATCGGCAGCAGATCGAAGAATTTGGCCGAAACCCCAGTCTGGCGGTGCTGGAAGTCTATTGAGGCGTAGCTAACGGTCCAAATATCCCGGTCGATTCCGTCGTTGTACTTCTTGCGTCCCATGCGTCTCTCCCTCCTCGGGATCTATCGTACGGCTCACGAACACAAAATTCCTTACAGGCACGCGAGCGGCATCAGATTTTCAAGTGAGTAGGACCCTGTCATACCCAGCCGCTGTGCAAGTGCAAGGCGCCCGCGTTCGGGCGCACTCCGGCCAGCGGGAACCACCCCAGCTCCGGGTCGTAGACCCGCCCGCCCATGTGGATCAGGCCGATCTGATCCAGATGCTCGTGGCCCGTGAACCCGCGGGTCAGGCTGATGGCGGCGATGAACACCCCGGGAGCCGGGGTCTGCCAGGTGTCCGCCGGGCGGCGCTTGCTCGGAACTCCTAACCAATCGGCCGACAGCGACCCTCATAGCGATAATCGACGACAATACCGTTCGGGGACAGGAAGCGCCCGATCTCCGGGTCGTAGACCCGCCCGCCACCGTGCGGCCGATACGGCCATACCAAACCCCCGGCGCAGGCGTCCCGAGGTCGGATCGGTCGTTTTTAGTGTGATGGCTTCGATTCGTAGTGACGCTTGCTTAACTCACTAACAACTCGCATCGCCTTGGCTGCGTCCGTTTCGTTGTCGAAGATAAGGACGGTGGAATCGGTCTCGTTGACCAGTTCGTATTCAATTCCGGCGCGAGCAAGCTCCTCCCCGGCCAAAACCGCCAGCTCTGGATCTCGGATAGACATGCGATTGGCCGGGTTCAACGCGAGATCCAGCGCGATAATGCGGGAAACTACCAACTCTCTATGTTGAGGTTGGTAGCAGACTTCGTCAGAAGGGCTCAATTGCACCGGTATGCCTTTCTCTTCAAGGTCAGCTACCAACGCCTCGCGCAGGTCATCCCGGGCTATCGTCGAACGCCCGCCCGCGTCGCACAGATTTGCCCGGCTATCGCACCCCGATAATAAGACCGCAAGCCATATCGCCAAGAGCGGCCATTTCCAACAATCCATGATTCTTACCAGCTCCTGCGTTGGATTTCAGATTCCCGAATCCGATAGCCAACCAAGCTCGACCAGTCGACACGAGTTGGATAACGAGGCGGTGCCATTGCCTCGAAAGGAGTAGCCGGGCGCCGATAAGCACTCCCGCGGGCCAATTCAACATATTGTGCCGTTTCCATCACGAAGCCGTCGAAGCTCCCAATGAACTCCCCATTTGCCGTGACTACAACTTGTTCAACCATGTCGATTCGGTACAGATCAACTGTGACCGCTTCGACTGTAGCGCGTAAACGAATGCTGAAACCGGCACCTCGGCGCGCGGACTCAAGTTCCAGGAGTTTCCCGGAGGTGTCTTCTAGAGTGCTCGCGCTCTCACCAGTCACTACTTCGGCGGAAGCGACGAAGGTTAGTCGTTCTTGAACGCCAAGCGAGCTGCAGGTGAATCCTGACTTGCCGCACGCTCTGTGGTCCAGTTTTCCAGGACGCCCTTGATCATTAAACAAATTGACCCAAGCCGCAGCGATGGCGCCATTGGCGAACTTGCCGCCGCCGATGACCGAGACGGTGCCGCCGATCACGGCCGCGGTCATGGCCTGCGCCGGGCCGGGATCGATACCTTCGAGCATCGGCCCGCCCAGGCTGCTGGCGAAGGCGCCCAGCGCCCCGTCGCCGAAGCGACCGCCCCCGGCCACCGCAATTGCCCCCTGGGTGATGCCGTGCACCAGGCTCCTGGCCAGTAACTTGCCCGGATCCGCAAAGCTCGCTCCCTGAAACCCCGATACCTGGTGACCGATGCCGTAGGCCAGCCTGCCGCCCAGCGCCCCGAGGGCGGCGCCCTGGGCCGTGCCGGTGTTCAGGTAACCGCCGACCGCACCGCCCACGGCAGCACCCGCCGCTTCGCCCCACAACCCCGCCGCCCAGCCACCCGTGTAGTAGCTGACGGCAATGGTCAAACCAATCTTCAGCGCCTTCTTCAGAAAATACCCGCTCGGGTCGGTATAGGAAAGCGGGTTGTTGCCGACGTAGGCGTAGCGGTTGAACCCCTGGGTGGAGGCGGGGAACTGGACGAAGGGGTCCGGCGACAGGAACCGTCCGATCTCCGGGTCGTAGACCCGCCCGCCCATGTGGATCAGGCCGACCTGGTCCAGGTGCTCGTGGCCGGTGAAGCCGCGGGTCAGGCTGATCGCGGCGATGAACACCCCGGGGGTCGGGGTCTGCCAGGTGTCCGCCGGGCGCCGCTTGCCCCACGCATCATAGGCCAGCCGCTCGACCACGGTGCCGGCCTCGTTGGTGATCGCCACCACCGAGCCCAGGTGATCCCGGTGCCAGTAGCGGGTGGTGTTGGTGGTGCTGGTGCCGCTGCGCTCGATGGTGGCCACCGTGGCGCCCTGGGCCTGGACGTAGAAGGTATGAGCAAAGCTCATCCCCGTCTGGCGGCGCTCGTAGAGCGCGGACCCGTAGAGCGTCACCACGGTCTGGCCGCTGCTGCGGCCATACTGGCGGAACATCGCCCGGTCGCCGCCCGGACCGTACCAGTACTCGGCAGAATTGCTGCCGTCGCGCTCCATCCGCCGCGGCTTGTTGAAGCTCCACCACGTCACCGTGCGCGCCCCGGGACCGGTCACCTGGGTCAGATTACCGTTGGCGTCGTAGCCGTAGCTGCGCACCCCCGCCGGCGTGGTGACCGCGGAGACCTGGTGCGGCCGGTTGGCATGCGTGTACTGGTAATTGGTGAAGCTGCCCTTGCCGAGGATGTTCCCGGCCGGGCCGTACTGGATCGATTCCG
>NZ_JAANBD010000025.1:300000-485425 GCF_011089885.1 Thioalkalivibrio sp. XN279
ATCCGTTCCTACGGCAGCGCCATGCAGGGCATGGTCGGTGGTTACCTGGACCAGAGCCTGCGGCTGTTCATGAACCAGCAGCAGCAGCTGCGCGAGCGCGTCAAGGAAGTCGTCGGCCTGGATCCGGTCGGCATGGTGGCCGGGATCGCGCAGAAGAACTACCAGCGCTGGAAAGCGCTGCAGGAAGAGATTTTCCGGAATTTCGCGTCGTCGCGGCACGACGATGACGACAAGCCGGCCTCCGGGGGCCGCAGTTCGAAGCGTTAGACGGCTCCGGTTCGACCTGTTGACAGCCCTGCGGCGCGCTGATATTGTGCATCGCGTCAATTGATGCAACGCATCATCCCTGACGACTCCTCCATTTGGTCGCTTCAAAAGCGTCCGTTTAAGCCCCCTCCTCGCGAGGGGGCTTTTTTATGTGCGCCAAAGAAAACGGGCACCCGAAGGTGCCCGTCTTGTCTCGTCGCGCAGAGACGGGAACAGGCCTAGTTGCCGTCCACGTTGCGCATGCTGAGGCGGATGCGACCCTGGCGGTCAACCTCGAGTACCTTGACGCGGACGCTGTCGCCTTCCTTCAGCTTGTCGCTGACGCGCTCCACGCGCTCGTCGGAGATCTGCGAGATGTGCACCAGGCCGTCCTTGCCCGGCAGGATGGTGACGAAGGCGCCGAAGTCCATCAGGCGGGCCACCTTGCCATCGTAGACCTGCCCCACCTCGACCTCGGCGGTGATGAGGTCGATGCGACGCCGGGCCTCGCGCCCGGATTCGCCGTCCACGGAGGCGATGCGCACAGTGCCGTCATTGTCGATGTCGATGGTGGCACCGGTCTCCTCGGTGATCTGGCGGATGACCGAGCCACCCTTGCCGATGACCTCGCGGATCTTCTCGGGGTCGATCTTGAAGGCGATGATGGTGGGCGCCCAGTCGGACATCTTCTCGCGCGGCTTGTCGATGACCTTGTTCATCTCGCCGAGGATGTGCAGGCGCGCGTCGCGGGCCTGGGCCAGCGCGTCCGCCATGATTTCCTTGGTGATGCCGTCGATCTTGATGTCCATCTGCAGCGCGGTGACGCCATCCGACGTACCGGCCACCTTGAAGTCCATGTCCCCGAGGTGGTCTTCATCGCCCAGGATGTCGGTGAGCACGGCGTAGCCGTCGCCCTCCTTCACCAGGCCCATGGCCACGCCGGCCACCGGTGCCGAGACCGGCACGCCGGCATCCATCAGTGCCAGGCTGGCGCCGCAGACGCTTGCCATGGAACTGGACCCGTTGGACTCGGTGACCTCGGAGACCACGCGCAGGACATAGGGGAAGTCTTCCAGGTTCGGCAGCACAGCCTGCACGGCGCGGCGCGCCAGCTTGCCATGGCCGATCTCGCGCCGCTTCGGCCCCAGCATGAAACTGGTCTCGCCGACGCAGAACGGCGGGAAGTTGTAATGCAGCATGAAGGGCTCGCGGAACTCGCCCGACAAGGCATCGATGATCTGCGCATCCCGGCCGGTGCCGAGCGTCGTGACCACGAGCGCCTGGGTCTCGCCACGCGTGAACAGGGCGGAGCCGTGGGTGCGCGGCAACACGCCGGTGCGCACCTGGATCGGTCGCACGGTGCGGGTGTCGCGCCCGTCGATACGGGGCTCGCCGCGGATCACGCGGCCGCGCACGATGCGGCTCTCGAGGCTGCTGAGTGCGTCCTTGACCTCGTCGGTGCTCCAGGCCGGCTCGTCGCCCCCGCAGAGCTTTTCCTTCACCGCGGTCTTGATCTCGTCGACCTTGGCGTAGCGGTCCTGCTTGACGGTGATGCGGTAGGCCTCGTTGAGCGCAGCCTCGGCCTCGGCGGCAACCGCGGCGTCGAGGTCGTCATTGCCCGCCGGCGGCGTCCAGTCCCAGGCAGGCTTGCCCGCCTCGGCCTTCAGTTCGTTGATGGCGTTGATCACCACCTGCATCTGCTCGTGCCCGAACACCACGGACCCGAGCATCACGTCCTCGGGCAGCACCTTGGCTTCCGACTCGACCATCAGCACCGCATGGGCGGTACCCGCAACCACCAGGTCGAGCTTCGACTCGGCCAGCTGCGTGTTGGTCGGATTGAGCACGTACTCCCCGTTGATGTAACCCACGCGCGCGGCCCCGATCGGCCCGGCGAAAGGGAGACCCGACAGCGACAGCGCCGCGGAAGCGCCGATCAGGGACGGGATATCGGGGTCGACATCGGGATTCGCCGACATGACGGTGGAGATGACCTGGACTTCGTTGAGGAAGCCCTTGGGAAACAGGGGACGGATGGGCCGATCGATGAGACGCGAGGTCAGCGTCTCCTTCTCCGTCGGCCGCCCCTCGCGCTTGAAGAACCCGCCGGGAATACGCCCCGCCGCGTAGGTCTTTTCCTGGTAATTGCAGGTCAGGGGGAAAAACTTCTGGTTCTCCGCCGCCTGCTTGCGGCCCACCGCGGTGACGAGCACCACCGTGTCGCCCATGTTGACCATGACCGCGGCATCCGCCTGTCGCGCAATCTCGCCGGTCTCGATAGTGACCGTATGGGCACCGTACTGGAAGGTTTTCTTGATAGGAGTCAGATTCACTTTCTTCGCCTGTATTCTGCCGGTCCCCATGACCGGACTTGGGATTTGCTCAGCGACGCAGGCCGAGACGGGAAATGAGGTCCTGGTAGCGGCCGATGTCCTTCCGCTTCAGGTAGTCCAGCAGCTGGCGCCGCTGGTTGACCAGCTTCAGCAGCCCGCGCCGCGAATGATGGTCTTTCTTGTGGCTGCTGAAATGCTCAGTCAGCTCGCTGATGCGCGCAGACAGCAAGGCCACCTGCACTTCCGGGGAACCGGTATCCGCGTTGCCGCGGCCGTACTCCTTGATGATCTCTTGCTTCTGCTCTACCGACAGGGGCATCTGATATCTCCTGAAAACCTTTTATGCTGTTGACCGTCTGAAAAGCAGGCCATTGTAGCCCGTCCACAAGGAACGGAACAAGCCTGCACGCTGTAAAAACCCTTTAATCTTCGTTGCCTTAGCTCAATCTCGAAGTATCCAGCAAGCGTTTCGCCCGCACGTGCCCGGCGCCGTCGCGCTCCACCAGCCCGAGGAAGCCCGTCGGCCCGTAAGCCCGCAGGAGCCCGCCGGCACTGCCGGGCGCCGCGTCGACCACCTGGCCGCGGACCAGCCTGAGCACGTCCTCCTCTGACAGCGACACCGCTGGCAGGGCGGACAAAGCGGTATCCGCGCTCAACACCACGCCACCCAGCTCATCCGGGCCGCGTGCCGCAAGCGCTTCCAGCTCGGCAAGCGAATGCATGGCCTCGGCCGTGAACGGCCCGGCCCCGACCCGGCGCAGCGCGGTCACGTGGGCGCAACTTCCCGCCGCCCGCGCGATGTCTTCGACCAGCGTGCGCACGTAGGTACCCTTGGAACAGCTCACCTCGAGGGTGAACGCCGGCGGGTCCCAGGACACGAGCTCCAGCGCGTGGATCTCGACTGGCCGCGGCGGCCGTTCGACTTCCTCACCACGGCGCGCCTTGCGATAGAGCCGTTCACCGCCCTGCTTCAGCGCGGAATACATGGGCGGCACCTGGCTGATACGTCCGCGGAATCCCTCCAGCACGCTGCGCAAGGCATCGGCATCGATGCCTTCCCAGGGACACTGCTCCACCACGTCGCCTTCCGTGTCGCCCGTGGCGGTGCGGGTGCCGAGACGAGCGCCGACCTGGTAGGCCTTGGCCGCATCGAGCAGGAACCCGGAGAAGCGCGTGGCCTGGCCGAGGCAGATCGGCAGCAGCCCGCTGGCGAGGGGATCCAGGCTCCCGGTATGCCCCGCCTTGCGCGCGCCGAACAGGCGCTTCACTTTCTGCAGTGCGATGTTGGAGGAGAGCCCACGCGGCTTGTCGAGCAGCACCACACCGTCCACGGCCGTCGCGGGCCGTGCGGGAGCGGCCGGGAGGGCCTCAGTCATCGTTGTCGGGCCTGTCCTTGTCCGCCGCTACGGCCCGGTCGATCAACTCGGACAAGCGCGCCCCGCGCTCTACACTCTCGTCGTGGCGGAAATGCAGGGCCGGCACATGGCGGATGTACATGGCGCGGCCGAGCTTGCCACGGATCAGGCCGGCGGCCCGGGCCAGCGCCTCGCCGGCGGGCGCCGGATCGGCAGCGGGGTCCAACAGGCTGTACCACACGGTCGCATGCGACAGGTCGCGGGACACTTCCACGGCGGTGATGCTCACGCCCTCCACCCTCGGGTCCTTCACATCCCGCAGCAGCACCTCGCCGAGGAGGCGCTGCATCTGTTCGCCGACCCTGCGGCTACGGGCGTAGTCCTTGGGCATCCTGGCTCAGAGAGTGCGGGCGATTTCGACGCGCTCGAAGCACTCGATCTGGTCGCCGGCGCGGACATCGTTGTAGTTCCTCACGCCGATACCGCACTCGGTACCCGACTTGACCTCGTTGACGTCGTCCTTGAAGCGGCGCAGCGACTCGAGCTGGCCCTCGAAGATGACGACGTTGTCGCGCAGCACGCGGATCGGGTTGTTCCGGCGCACGGCGCCCTCGGTCACCAGGCAACCGGCCACCTGGCCGAACTTCGGCGAGCTGAACACCTCGCGCACCTCGGCCACGCCCACGATCTGCTCGCGGATTTCCGGCGACAGCATGCCGACGATGGCCTGCTTCACGTCGTCGATCGCCTCGTAGATGATGCTGTAGTAGCGCACATCGACGCCGGTTTCCTTGATGGCGCTGCGTGCGGCGCCGTCAGCCCGGGTGTTGAAGCCGATGACGATGGCGCCCGAGGCCGCCGCCAGGTTGACGTCAGACTCTGTGATGCCGCCCACGTTGCTCGCAATCACCTTGACCTTGACCTCGTCGTTGGAGAGACGGGTCATGGCGTCGCGCAGCGCCTCCGCGCTGCCCTGCACGTCGGCCTTGATGAGCAGCTGCACCGCGTTTGTCTCACCCTCTTCCATCTGGGTGAAGACGTCTTCCAGCTTCGCCGCCTGTTGCTTGGCCAGCTTGACGTCGCGGAACTTGCCCTGGCGGTGCAAGGCGACTTCACGCGCCTTGCGCTCGTCCGGCAGGACCACGACGTCGTCGCCCGCCATCGGGGTGCCGGACAGGCCGAGCACCTGTACCGGCGTCGAGGGGCCCGCCTCCTTGAGGGGCTTGCCAAGCTCGTTGAACATGGCGCGCACACGGCCGTACTCGCGCCCGGCCAGCAGGGCGTCGCCCGCATTCAGCCTGCCCTGCTGCACCAGGATCGTGGCCACCGCGCCCCGTCCCTTCTCCAGGCTCGACTCGATGACCACGCCCTTGGCCGGGCCGGTGGCGACGGCCTCCAGCTCGAGCACCTCGGCCTGCAGGGCCACGGATTCGAGCAGCGTGTCGATGCCTTCGCCGGTATGGGCGGATACGTTCACGAACTGCGTGTCGCCGCCCCAGTCCTCGGGGATGACGTCCTTCTGTGCCAGCTCGCTCTTCACGCGCTCGGGATCAGCGCCGTGCTTGTCGATCTTGTTCACCGCGACGACCATCGGCACGCCGGCTGCACGGGCATGCTGGATGGCCTCGACAGTCTGCGGCATGACGCCGTCATCGGCCGCAACCACCAGGATCACCACGTCAGTGGCCTGGGCGCCGCGCGCGCGCATGGCGGTGAAGGCGGCGTGACCGGGGGTATCGAGGAACGTGATGCGGCCCTTGGCCGATTCGACCACGTAGGCGCCGATATGCTGCGTGATGCCGCCGGCCTCGCCCGCTGCCACCTTGCTGCGACGGATGTAGTCGAGCAGCGAGGTCTTGCCGTGATCGACGTGGCCCATGATGGTGACCACCGGCCAGCGCGGCTCTTCCTTGCCCGTGCTCTTGGCGGCTTCCTCGACCACGTCCTCGATCTGGTTCTCTTTCAGCAACTTGGGCGTATGGCCCATTTCCTCGACCACGAGCACGGCCGTGTCCTGGTCGATGACCTGGTTGATCGTCACCATGGCGCCCATGCCCATCATGGTCTTGATGACCTCGGTGGCCTTCACGGCCATCTTCTGGGCCAGCTCGGAGACCGTGATGGTCTCGGGGATCGCGACTTCACGCTTGACTGGCGCCGTGGGACGCTCGAATCCCTGGCGCTCGATCTGGGAGCCGCCCGCCCGGCGGCCGGTGGCCGCGCGCTTGCGGCGCCGCCCGGACTTGTCACCGGCGACATGCAATTCCTTGCGGCCGTACTTGGTGCCGGCGTCGTCCGCCGCGGCGCCACGACGCGGCGGAGCCCGCTCGGCCTCGCGCCGCTTGCGGTCCTCGTCGGCAGTGCGCTTGCGCGCCTCGGCGAGCACGCGAGCCTCTTCCTCGACGACGCGGCGGGCCTCGTCCTCGGCCTTCTTGCGCGCGTCTTCCTCGGCCTGGCGCTTGGCCTGCTCCTCGGCCTCGAGGCGCTTCTGCTCCTCTTCGCGCTGGCGGAGTTCTTCTTCAGAAGACTTGCGCGCCTCTTCCTCGGCCTTCCTGCGCGCGTCTTCCTCGGCCTGGCGCTCGCGGTCGAGCTCTTCCTGCTGCTGGCGCGCCTGCTCCTCGAGCACGTCGCGCTTGATGTAGGTGCGCTTCTTGCGCACCTCGACGTTGACGGTGCGCGCGCGCCCCTGGCCCGCGGACTGCCGCAGTTCGCTCTGGGTCTTGCGCTTGAGCGTGATCTTGCGTGGCGTCGCGGCGGGCGCGTCACGCCCGTGGCTCTCGCGCAGGAATGTGAGCAGCTCGAGCTTGGCCTCGTCGCTGATGGTGTCCTCCGCGCCCTCGACCTGGATTCCAGCCTCCGCCAGCTGCGCAAGCAGCCGGTCGACGGGAACCTTCAATACATCAGCAAACTGGGCAACAGTGACGTCGGCCATAGATCTTGGAACCTCGTGTTCAGCCGTTCTCTTCGGTGCTCTCGAACCAGTGCGCGCGGGCGGCCATGATCAGCTTCCCGGCCCGCTCCTGGTCCAGCCCCTCGATATCCTCGAGGTCGTCGGTGGCCTGCTCCGCCAGGTCCTCGCGCGTGCGGATGCCGCGCGCGGCGAGCGCGAAAGCCAGGCCCTTGTCCATGCCGTCGAGCTCCAGCAGGTCGTCTGCCGGCTCGGACTGGTCGAGCTTCTCTTCCTTGACGATCGCCTGGGTGATGAGCACGTCACGCGCGCGGTTGCGCAGCTCCTCGACGATGTCCTCGTCAAACTCCTCGATGGACAGCAGTTCGGAGGTGGGCACGTAGGCGATCTCCTCGATGCTGGAGAAGCCTTCCTGCACCAGGATGACGGCAACCTCCTCGTCCACGTCGAGCTGCGTCTTGAAATTATCGATCAGCGTGCGGGACTCGGACTCGCTCTTTTCCTCAGCCTCCGTCGCGGTCATGACGTTCAGCTCCCAGCCGCTCAGCTCGCTGGCGAGGCGCACGTTCTGGCCGCCGCGGCCAATGGCCTGCGACAGCTTTTCCTCTTCCACCGCCACGTCCATGCTGTGGGCTTCCTCGTCCACGACAATGGACACCACCTCGGCAGGCGACATGGCGTTGATCACGAACTGGGCCGGGTTGTCGTCCCAGGGGATGATGTCCACGCGCTCGCCGGCCAGCTCGTTGGAAACGGCCTGCACGCGCGAGCCGCGCATGCCGACGCAGGCGCCGATCGGGTCGATGCGCTGGTCGAGGCTCTTGACCGCGATCTTGGCGCGGTGACCCGGATCGCGCGCAGCGCCCAGGATCTGGATCAGCCCCTGGCCCACCTCGGGCACCTCCAGCTTGAACAGCTCGATGATGAACTGCGGCGCCGTGCGCGAGAGGAAAATCTGCGGTCCGCGCGGCTCGGAGCGCACCTCGCGCAGGTACCCCTTGATGCGGTCCTGGGTGCGCACAGCCTCGCGCGGGATCATCTCCTCGCGGGCGATGAAACCTTCAGCGTTGCCGCCGAGGTCCACGAACACGCCATTGCGATCGACCCGCTTGACGATACCGCCGATGAGCGTGCCGACGCGGTCCCGGAACTCCTCGACCACCTGGGCGCGCTCGGCCTCGCGGACTTTCTGCACCACGACCTGCTTGGCCGTCTGGGCAACGATCCGGCCGGAAGGCGTGACGTCCAGGGGCTCCTCGACATAGCCGCCCACTTCCGCGTTCGGGTCCATGTCGAGCGCGTCCTCGAGGCGCAGCTCCTTGCTCGGGGTCTCCAGCTCGGTGGAATCGTCCGCGAACACCTTCCAGCGACGGAAGGTCGACAGGGCACCGGTCTTGCGGTCCATGGAGACGCGCGTGTCGATGTCCTCGCCCACGAACTGCTTGCGCGCGGCCGTCGCCAGCGCGCTCTCCAGGGCCTCGAAAATGATCTCTTTATCGAGCTCTTTTTCGGCCGACACCTGTTCGATAACCTGCAGGATTTCCTTGTTCATTTCAGTTGATCCGATTCCCGCGTCAGAACTCCGGCACCAGCCGGGCGGATTCAATGTCGGACAGCGAGAGGGCAACCCGCTCGCCGTCCACCTCTAATTCGATCACACCGTCCGCGGCCGCCTCGATGCGGCCCTTGTAACGGCGCCGCCCCGGGCTTCCCGGTGCCAGCACCACCTTCACCAGGTGCCCGAGCTGGCGCTGGTAATGCGCCTCGGTCCGCAGCGGGCGGTCCAGCCCCGGCGACGACACCTCCAGCACGTAGTGCCCCGGAATCGGGTCTTCCACGTCCAGCACGCCGCTGACCCGATGGCTGACCCGTTCGCAGTCGTCGACCGTAATGCCCTCGTCCCGGTCGATGTAAATTCTCAACGTGCCGGAACCACCGGCCCCCGGCGCGTCGAGCTCGACCAGCTCGTAACCCAGCGCCTCGACTTCCGGCGCCAGCAACTCCAGCAACTTTTCTTTCAGCACCAATTTCTTGCCAAACAAAAAATGGGCCCTGCGGCCCACCTGTTCGCCCCGCCTTTCGGGGCCCGCCGGACCCCTCCGGGGCCCGGATAAAGAAAAAGCCCCAGCGGGGCCTTTTCCGGCGAAAAGCTTGGTAGCGGGGGCAGGATTCGAACCTGCGACCTTCGGGTTATGAGCCCGACGAGCTGCCAGACTGCTCCACCCCGCATCCGCAGACCCGGTATTCTATGGAACCCTATGCCGCAGTGCAAGGCCGGCAGGGAAGAGCCGCGATCAGAGCACCAGCGCGACGGCCCCGATCAACGCCTGGGGGAAGAGCCCGAGCGCCAGCACCAGCAGCCCGTTGAAGCTCAGCACGATACGCAGGTCGCTCCCGGCGGCCAGCGGCGCCTGCTCCACCGGCTCGTCGAAATACATCAGCTTGACCACGCGCAGGTAATAGAAAGCCCCGATCACCGAGAACAGAACGCCGGCCACGGCGAGCCACGTCCGCCCCACCTCGATTGCCGCCGCGAGCACGGCGAACTTGGCGTAGAAACCGAGCAGCGGCGGCACGCCGGCCATGCTGAACATCACTACCAGCATCACGCCCGCGAACCATGGGCTGCGCGCGTTCAGGCCACGGAAGTCGGCCAGCTCCTCGGCCTCGAAACCTTCGCGGCTGAGGAGAATGATCATGCCGAAGGCGGCCCCCGCCATGATCACGTAGGCCAGCGTGTAATAGACAGCCGCCTCGATCCCGGCCGGCGTGCCGGCGAGGATGCCGAGCAAAATGAAGCCCACGTGAGAGATGGTCGAGTACGCCAGCATGCGCTTCAGGTTCGTCTGGGCGATCGCCACCACGTTGCCGATGGCCATCGACAGGAGCGCGAGAACCGCGAGCATGTCGGCCCAGCTGCCGTGCAGGGGTCCGAGACCCTCCACCAGCACGCGGAAGATCATCGCCAGGGACCCGATCTTGGCGGCCGTGCCGATGAACAGCGTGACCGGCGTCGGCGCGCCCTGGTAGACATCCGGCAACCACATGTGGAACGGCACGGCGCCGAACTTGAAGGCCACCCCCACGAGAATGAAGGACAGCGCCACCAACAGGTGGATGTCGTTGCCGTCGAGCTCCGCGGCGCGCCGGGCGATTTCGCCCAGGTCCAGCGAGCCGGTGACGCCATAAAGGATCGAGGTGCCATAGAGAAAGCAGCCGGTCGCGATGCCGCCAAGGATGAAGTACTTCATCGCGGCCTCCGCCGCCATCGGGCTCTCCCGGTTGAACGCCACCATCGCGTACAGGGACAGCGACATCAGCTCGAGGCCGATGTACAGGCTGAGCATGCTGTGCGCCGAGATCATGACGAAGATGCCCAGGGTCGCGAACAGGCCGAGCACGTAGTACTCGCCCTTGAGCAACCCCCGAACCGCCAGGTAGTCGCGCGCGTAAAGGAACGTCACGGCGACCACGATGCAGGTGAAAAGCTTGAGCAGGTGCGACAGCGGGTCGATGACATAGGCGCCGTGCAGGACCACCATGCGGGCATCGGGGGCGGTTGCCGTGAGCACGGTCGAGGTGCCGAGGATGGCGGCCAGCGCAAGGATATAGCTGGCCCCGCGGTAGCGCTGGGGCAGGAACAGGTCAGCCAGCAACACCACGCAGGCCGCACAGGCCAGGAAAATCTCGGCGCTCGCCGGCGCGAATTGGCTCAGGTCGTTCATAGCTTCGACTGCACCACGTGATCGGCAAGCCCCTGCAGGGTGGTCGCCATGACATCAATGAGCGGAGCGGGCCACAGCCCGAGCAGCAGGACAGCCACCGCGAGCACGGCAAGCACCAGGAACTCGCGCCTGCCGATGTCCCTGAGCGCTGCCACCTGGGCATTCGCGACCTCGCCGTAGAGCACTCGCTTCACCATCCACAGCGTATAGGCCGCGCCGAGGACCAGCGTCGTACCCGCCAGCAATGCGTACCAGAAACTGGCCTTGAAGCTGGCGAGGATGACGAGGAACTCGCCGACGAAGCCGGAAGTGCCGGGCAGGCCGGCGTTGGCCATGGCGAACAGCACCATGAATGCGGCGAACTTGGGCATGACATTCGCCACGCCGCCGTAAGCGGCGATGTCCCGGCTGTGCATGCGGTCGTACAGCACGCCGACGCAGAGGAACAGTGCCCCGGAAATGAGCCCGTGCGAGATCATCTGCACCATGCCGCCCTGCAGGCCCATGACGATCCCGTCCATGGCACCGGTGTTGTCGATGATCCGCCAGGCGAGGAAGAAGCCGAGCGTGACGAAGCCCATGTGCGCGATGGAGGAATAGGCGATCAGCTTCTTCATGTCCTGCTGCACCAGGGCGACGAAGCCGATGTAGACGATGGCGATGAGCGAGAGGCCGATCAGCAGCCAGTCCAGGGATTGCGACGCATCGGGCGTGATGGGCAGGCTGAAGCGCAGGAAGCCGTAGCCGCCCATCTTCAGCATGATCGCCGCCAGGATCACGGAACCGCCCGTCGGCGCCTCCACGTGCGCGTCCGGCAACCAGGTGTGCACCGGCCACATCGGCACCTTGACGGCGAAAGCCGCGAGGAAGGCCAGGAAAATCAGGGTCTGCGCCGTCATCCCCAGCGGCTGCTGGTGCAGCACGAAAATATCGTAGCTCCCGGCTTCGAGGCGCAGGTAGATCAGGGCCACCAGCATGAACACCGAGCCGAGAAACGTGTAGAGGAAGAACTTCAGCGTGGCGTAGACCCGCCGCGCGCCGCCCCAGATGCCGATGATGATGAACATCGGGATCAGCATGGCTTCCCAGAACACGTAGAACAGCAGCGCATCCACGGCCGCGAAGACGCCGATCATCATGCCCTCGAGCACCAGGAAGGCGGCCATGTACTGTGCCGGTCGCTTCTGGATCACCTCCCAGCCCGCAATGACCACCAGCACGGTGATGAAGGTGGTGAGCAGGATGAGCGGCATGGAGATGCCGTCGACCCCGAGGTGGTACCAGGCGTCGAAGGCCGGGATCCATGCGGCCCGCTCGGTGAACTGCATCGCCGTGGTGTGCGGATCGAAACCGCGCCACAAAGGCAGGCTGGCGATGAACGTGGCCAGGGCCACGAGCAGCGCCACGACGCGAGCCACGGCAGCGCGCGCGTCGCCGACCAGGAGCACCGCCACGCCGCCGAGGATCGGCAGCCAGATCAGCAGGCTGAGGAGCGGGAAATCGATGGCCATTGCGCCCTATCCCCTCGCCACGACCAGCACCAGCCAGGCGAGCATGACCGCCAGGCCGATGAACATGCCGAAGGCATAGTGGTACAGGTACCCGCTCTGCAACTGGCGTACCACCCCGGAGCACCAGCCCACCAGTCGCGCGGAACCGTTGACCAGCAGCCCGTCGATCAGCGCGCTATCGCCGCGACGCCACAGGAAACTGCCGAGACCTCGCGCCAGCGGCGCCAGCAGCTGCTCGTTGACCGCATCGAAGTAATACTTCTGCTCCAGCAGGGCGCGTGGACCAGGCAGCCGCGCCGCTATCCTTGCGGGCAGGTCCGGACGCTTCAGGTAAAGGAACCATGCCGCGGCGAGCCCGCCGAGCGCGAGCCACAGTGTCGGCGTCACCAGGCTGTGCGCCAGCATCGCGCCGGGCGTCCCTGCCGTGGCGGCCAGAGGGCCCAGTGTGTCCTGCGACGGCAGCACGAATATGGCGTCGCCGAAGAAGGTGCCGAACAGCACGCTCTCCATGGCCAGCCAGCCCGCCAGCACCGAAGGCACGGCGAGCGCGACCAGCGGGCCGGTCACGACCAGCGGCGTCTCGTGCAGGTGGCTGCGCGTGTGGTCGTCGAAGCGCTCCGGGCCATGAAACACCAGGAAGAACATGCGGAAGCTGTACAACGCCGTGACGAACACGCCGGCCAGGACACAGGCGTAGGCATACCCGGCACCCGGGAGCTCGGCGTGATGCACGGCCTCGATGATGGCGTCCTTGGAGAAGAAGCCGGAGAAACCGGGAAAACCGATCAGGGCAAGCGAGCCCAGCAGGGCAGTCCAGTAGGTCACCGGCATGTAGCGCTTCAGGCCGCCCATCTTGCGGATGTCCTGCTCGTGGTGCATGGCAATGATGACGCTGCCGGCGGCGAGGAACAGCAGCGCCTTGAAGAAGGCGTGCGTGGCGAGATGGAAGATACCTGCGGCGTAGGCCGAGGCGCCGAGGGCCACCGTCATGTAGCCGAGCTGCGAGAGCGTGGAATAAGCCACGACCCGCTTGATGTCGTTCTGCACCAGTCCGAGCAATCCCATGAAGAACGCCGTGGTCGCGCCAATCACCAGGATGAACGACAACGCCGTGGTGGAGAGCTCGAATAGCGGCGACATGCGCGCCACCATGAAGATGCCCGCCGTCACCATGGTCGCGGCGTGGATCAGCGCGGAGATCGGCGTCGGGCCTTCCATGGAATCCGGCAGCCACACGTGCAGCGGCACCTGCGCCGACTTGCCCATGGCGCCGATGAACAGCAGGATGCAGACCAGCGTCATCGCCGACCAGGCGTGGCCGTCGAAAATCTCCACGGTGGCCCCGGCCACCTCCGGCGCGCGCCCGAACACCGTCGCGTAATCCAGGCTGCCGAACCAGAACAGCACTCCGGCAATGCCCAGCAAGAAGCCGAAGTCCCCCACCCGGTTCACCAGGAAGGCCTTCATGTTGGCATGCACTGCGGACGGTTTCTTGTACCAGAAGCCGATCAGCAGGTAGCTCACCAGGCCGACGGCCTCCCAGCCGAAGAACAACTGCAGGAAGTTGTTGGCCATCACCAGCATCAGCATGGCGAAGGTGAACAACGAGATGTAGCTGAAGAAGCGCTGGTAGCCGGGATCGTCGCGCATGTAGCCGATGGTGTAGACGTGCACGCACAACGAGACGAAGGTGACGACGGTCATCATCAGCGCGCTAAGACGGTCGACCAGGAACCCCACTTCGAGGCGCACCCCGTCGACCACGGCCCACTCGTACACGGTGCCGTTGTAGGGCGCGATATTGCCCGCCAGCAGCGCCGCCAGCACCCAGGCGGACAAAACAAAGGACACGCCCACGCCGAGGATCGTCACGCTGTGCGCACCGGCGCGCCCGACCTGGCGGCCGAACAGGCCGGCGATGACCGCGGCGGCCAGGGGAGCGAGGACGATGGCAAGGTAAACGTTTTCCATGCCTCAGCCCTTCATCGAGTCCAGCTCGTCGACCTGCACACTCGGCCGGCTGCGGAACAGGACCACCAGGATGGCGAGACCGATGGCCGCCTCGGCCGCAGCCACGGTGAGGATGAAGAACACGAACACCTGTCCGGCGATATCGTCGAGGAAGCGCGACAGGATGATGAAGTTGAAATTCACCGCCAGCAACATCAGCTCGAGGCACATCAGCAGCAGGATCAGGTTGCGCCGGTTGATGAACACGCCGGCAATCGCCAGCGTGAACAACACGGCCGAGAGCGTGAGGTAATGAGACAGGCCGATCATTCTTCGCGCTCCGGCTTCATGCGCACCAGGCGCACGCGCTCCTCGCGCCGCACCGCGTGCTGGGCCGACACGTTTTGCACCTTCATGCCGGGACGCTTGCGCATGGTGAGCACGATGGCCGCGACGATGGCGACCAGCAGCAGCAACGCCGCCAGCTCGAAGGCATACACGTACTCGGTGTAGAGCACGGCGCCGAGGGCCTCGGTGTTGCTGGCGTCGGCCGGCGCGCGCGCCGGCGCTTGCAGCATGCTGAGCTCGCCCGGGCGGGTCCACAACACCAGGCCGAGCATCCCGACCACCAGCGCCACCACGCCCAGGCCCATGGGCGCGTACTGGGTGAAGCCGCCACGCAGGCGATCCGCCCCCACGTCCAGCATCATGACCACGAACAGGAACAGCACCATCACCGCGCCGACGTACACCAGCACCAGCACGATGGCGAGAAACTCGGCCTCGAGCAGCAGCCACAGGAAGGCGCTGGTAAAGAAGCACAGCACCAGGAACATCGCCGAGTGCACGGTATTACGCGAGGCGATCACGCCGATGGCGGCGCCCACCAGCACCG
This sequence comes from Thioalkalivibrio sp. XN279, assembly GCF_011089885.1. Classification (NCBI taxonomy): domain Bacteria; kingdom Pseudomonadati; phylum Pseudomonadota; class Gammaproteobacteria; order Chromatiales; family Ectothiorhodospiraceae; genus Thioalkalivibrio; species Thioalkalivibrio sp. XN279. Next base: position 314,924 of record NZ_JAANBD010000025.1, read on the forward strand.
CGCCGAAGAAATAGAAAATGACCGCCTCGATCACAGCGATTCCCTATCGATAGCCCGCATCGGCGGCCTTGTCCGCGGCGATCATCGCCTCGTACTTGTCACCGATGGCCAGCAATTTTTCCTTGGTCATGATGTTCTCACCCGGCTTTTCCATGTGGTACTCGTGGATGCGCGTCTCGACGATGGAGTCCACCGGACAGGCCTCCTCACAGAAGCCGCAGTAAATGCACTTGAACAGGTCGATGTCGTAGCGCGTGGTGCGCCTGAGGCCGTTCTCGCCGACATCGCTCTCGATGGTGATCGCCAGGGCCGGGCATACCGCCTCGCACAGCTTGCAGGCGATGCAACGTTCTTCCCCGTTCGGGTAGCGGCGCAGCGCGTGCAGGCCGCGGAAGCGCGGCGACTGGGGCGCCTTCTCCTCCGGGTAGTGCAGCGTCACCTTGCGTCGGAACAGGTTGCGGAAAGTCAGCCGCAGCCCGGCGAGGAGCTCGGTGAGGAAGAATGTCCGGGCGAGATTGCGCAGTGTTCTCATCAGTCGAACCACGGGCCGACGCGGAACCACACCATGACCCCGACGACGAACAGCCAGGCCAGGGTCAGCGGGATGAACACTTTCCACCCGAGACGCATGATCTGGTCGTAGCGATAGCGGGGAAAGGTGGCGCGGAACCACAGGAAGCAGAACAGGAACAGGGAGGTCTTCAGCGCGAACCAGAAAAAGCCGGGCGCAGCGAGGAAGGTGCCGTCGAGCCCCGGTATACCCTGGAAGGGCGAAAGCCAGCCGCCGAGAAAGAAGGTCGCGGACAAGGCCGCGATCAGGATCATGTTGGCGTACTCTGCCAGGAAGAACACGGCGAAGGCCATGCCGGAATATTCCACGTGGAATCCGGCGACGATCTCCGACTCGCCCTCTGCGACGTCGAAGGGAGCGCGATTCGTCTCGGCGACGCCGGAGATGAAATAGACCACGAACAGCGGCAACAGCGGCAACCAGAACCAGTGCAACAGGCTGCCCTCCTGGGCGCGCACGATCTCGCCCAGGTTGAGGCTGCCACCGGCCATCAGCACGCCCACCAGGGCGAAGCCCATGGCGATCTCGTAAGCCACGATCTGGGCGGCCGAGCGCATGGCGCCGAGTAGCGCGTACTTCGAGTTCGAGGCCCAGCCGGCGAGGATGATGCCGTAGACGCCCATCGAGGTCAGTGCAAGCACGTAGAGCACGCCCGCGTTGATGTCGGCCAGCACGAACTCCGGGCTCAGCGGGATCACCGCCCAGGTCGCGAAGGCCGGCACGATCGCCAACAGCGGCGCGATGATGAAGAGGAAGCGGCTGGACTTCGAGGGAACGACGATTTCCTTGAGCAGCAGCTTCAAGACGTCGGCAAAGGGCTGCAGCAGCCCCCTCGGGCCGACGCGGTTGGGACCGATCCGGTTCTGGATCCAGCCGATCACCTTGCGCTCCGCCAGCGTGAGGTACGCGACGGTGAGAATCAGGGGCAGCAGCACGGCCACGATCTGCAGCGTGATGATCAGCGTGCGCTGCAGCTCCGCGGGCAGACCTGTCCACAGCTCCATCATGTGCGCCGCCTCGCGCCAGCCTGGGCGATCAGTGTCTCCTGGAGCGGGCGCGAGCGACGCAACAGCATGTCCGTGGCATAGGGACCGGGCTCGCTCCAGGCACCTGCGTGGCGCAGCCTCACAGCGCGCAGCGGCACCTCGGGGGCCTCGACCTGTACAGTCTCCAGCCCTGCGCGCAGCTCCTCGCGCGCCTCCTCGGAGGACATGTAGTCGAACCCGTCCAGGCCGAGCTGCGTGCCGAGCACCCGCAGGACTTTCCAGGCCGGTCGCGCTTCACCCACCGGTCGCGCGGCACCGGCAAAGCTCTGCCAGCGACCCGCACAATTCACGAAAGTGCCCGAGGTCTCGTAGGCGGTACCCACGGGCAGCAGGGCGTCGGCGTATTCCTTCATGGCCGGTGTGGCGTACGGCGTCAGGCAGGCGACGAACCCGGCGCTGGCCAGAGACGCCAGGCTGGCCTCGCCGGCCGCCGTATCGTGTTCAGGCTCGCAGGACAGCAGCATGACCGCCTCGAGGCCGCTCGTGAGCATCGCGCCAGCGTGCAGTCCGGGCGTAGTGACGCCCTGCCCCCCTGCGGCACGATGCGGCAATGCCCCGGCCAGGCAGGCGCCGGTGCTGTTCGCACCTTCGCCAAGGTACCCGAGCCGGGCGCCGGTGAGGCGCGACAGGGCCGCAGCCAGCACCTGGAGTTCCGCGTAGCCGGGGTGGCGTTGCGCCGCCAGCCCCAGCCAGACCACGCGCGCACCCTCGCCCCTGAGCGCCTCCACCATGCGACGCGCTGCGACGTCGGGCGTGCGCTCACGCAGCTGGTCCGCAAGCTCCGCCGGGAGGTCGGCAGCGCCAGACTCCAGTGCCGCGGCCACGACGTCCGCAAGCCGGCCGGCCAGTGCGCTCGCATCGGCCACCAGCTCCGCTGCGACCGGGAAGCGCCACTGCAGCGGCTCCGGGTTGACGAAACCGACCTGCGCCCCGGCCAGTGCCGCCTTGCGCAGGCGATGCGCCAGCAGCGGCGCCTCGAGCCTGAGTTCGGAGCCGACCACCAACGCGGCATCCAGTGTCTCCACGTCCGCGAGCGGCAATCCCAGGCCAGGGAGGAGCGGATCCGCGGCCTGGGACGAGAAATCGCGCCGCTGCAGGCGATGATCGATATTGTCCGTGCCGAGCCCGCGCGCCAGCCGCGCCAGCAGGTAATGCTCCTCCAGCGTGGCGCCGGGGGCAGCAAGGAAACCCATGTTCTCCGGCGCGCAGGCCTTGAAACTCTCGCCGACGCGCAACAAGGCCTGTTCCCAGCTGGCCTCTTCCCATGCGCCTCGCTCGTTGCGGAGCATGGGCTTCTCCAGGCGGTCCTCGGCGTAGAGGCCGTGGCAGCCGAAGCGATCCCGGTCGGCGGCCCAGGTCTCGTTGATCTCCTCGCACTCGCGCGGCACGTTGCGCATGACCTTGCCGCGCAGCGTGTGCGTGAAGAGTTGCCCGCCCACGCAGTCGTGCGGCGACACCATCTCGTGCTGGGTCATTTCCCAGGCGCGTGCACGGTAGCGGTAGGGCTTGTTGTTCAGCGCCCCCACGGGACAGACGTCGATGATGTTGCCGGACAGCTCGTGGTCGACGCTGTGCTCGATGTAGGTGCCGATGACCGTGTTCTCGCCGCGGCCCATGGTGCCGAGCTCCTGGATGCCGGCGATTTCCTGGCCGAAGCGGACGCAGCGCGTGCAATGGATGCAGCGGGTCATGTCGGTGGAGACGAGCGGCCCCAGGTTCTTGTCCTTGACGATGCGCTTGCGCTCGGTGAAGCGCGACACGTCCGAGCCGTAGCCCATGGCCAGGTCCTGCAGCTCGCATTCCCCGCCCTGGTCGCAGATCGGGCAATCCAGCGGGTGGTTGATCAGCAGGAACTCCATGGTCGCCTTCTGCGCAGCGATGGCGCGCGGCGACCGCGTGAAGACCTTCATTCCTTCCATCACCGGCGTGGCACAGGCCGGCAGCGGCTTGGGCGCCTTCTCGACCTCGACCAGGCACATGCGGCAGTTCGCGGCGATGCTCAGCTTCGGGTGGTAGCAGAAGCGCGGCACGTACACCGCGGCGGCATCCGTGACCTCGATGATCATCTGGCCGCGCCGCGCCTGCATCGGCACGCCGTCGACCTCGATGTTGACCATGTCGTCGCTCATCAGGCGGCCTGCGTCCCTGTGGTGCTCTCCAGGATGCTGCGCCCCCGGTGCTGGATCATGTACTCGAATTCCGGGCGGAAGTGGCGGATGAAGCTCTGCACCGGCCAGGCCGCGGCATCGCCGAAGGCGCAGATCGTGTGTCCCTCGATGCGGCGCGAAACGCCGTCGAGCAGGTCCAGGTCCTCGCTGCGCCCCTGGCCGGCGAGGATGCGCTGCACGACGCGGTGCATCCAGCCCGTGCCCTCGCGACAGGGTGTGCACTGGCCGCAGGACTCCATGTGGTAGAAGCGGCAGATGCGCTCCAGGGTGCGCACCATGCACGTGGTCTCGTCCATCACCATGACCGCGCCGGAGCCGAGCATGGAGCCGGCCTTCTTGATGGAGTCGAAGTCCATCCGCGCCGCCATGACGGCCTCCGCCGGGAGCACCGGGGCCGAGGAGCCGCCCGGGATCACGGCCTTGAGCTTGCGTCCCTTCCAGACGCCCCCCGCGAGTTCCAGCAGCTCGGCGAAGGGGATGCCCAGGCCGACCTCGAAGTTGCCCGGCCGCTCGACGTGGCCGGACACCGAGAAGATCGCAGTGCCGCCGGAGCCTTCCACGCCCAGGTCCGAGAACCAGGCTGCGCCGTGGCGCAGGATGGTCGGCACGGAGGCGAAGGTCTGGGTGTTGTTGATGGTGGTCGGCTTGCCGTACAGGCCCTTGTTGGCCGGGAAAGGCGGCTTGAAGCGCGGCTTGCCCTGCTTGCCTTCCAATGACTCCAGCAGCGCGGTCTCCTCGCCGCAAATGTAGGCGCCGGCGCCTACAAAAGTGTAGAGGTCGAAGTCCACGCCTGAAGCGAGGATATCCCTGCCCAGCAATCCCGCCTCGTAGGCCTCGCGCACTGCAGCCTCGAAGCGGGGCACCGGCTCGGCGAGGAACTCACCGCGGATGTAGTTGTAACCGATCGTGGCGCCCATGGCGTACCCGGCGATCGCCATGCCCTCCACCACGGCATGCGGGTTGAAGCGCAGGATGTCGCGGTCGCTGCAGGTGCCAGGCTCGCTCTCGTCGGAGTTGCACACCACGTACTTCTGCAGCGCGGGATCCTTGGGCATGAAGCTCCACTTCAGGCCGGTGGGGAAACCCGCGCCACCGCGCCCGCGCAGGCCGGAGGCCTTGACCTCGTCGACGATGCTCTCAGGCGCCGGCCGTTCGGCGAGGATCCGGCGCCAGGCCTGGTAGCCACCGAGCGACTCGTACACCGACAGCGTCCACGAGGCATCATGAGCGAGCGGCGCGAAACAGACCTGGTTCAACGGCCGGGCCATCAGTCCAGTCCCTCCAGGATCTCGTCGATCTTCGCCGTCGTCAGGTTCTCGTGGTAGACGTGGTCCACCATCATCATCGGCGCGCCACAGCAGGCCGCGAGGCACTCCTCTTCCTTTTTCAGGAAAATGCGCCCGTCAGGCGTGCTCTCGCCCACCTTGATGCCGAGTTTCTTCTCGACGTGGCGCAACAAGTCGTCGGCGCCGCGCAGCATGCAGGAGACGTTGGTGCAGACGGATACGTGGTGACGTCCGCAGGGCTCGGTCTCGAACATGGAATAGAAAGTCGCCACCTCGTAGACCTGCACGGGCGGCAGGCCGAGATAATCCGCGACGCCGTCCATCAGCGCCGGCGTGAGGTAGCCGTTATTCTCGTGCTGCGCCGCGCGCAGCGCCGCCAGCACGGCGGAGCGCTGCCGCCCCTCCGGGAAGCGCGCCACCCAGCGGTCGATCTCCTCGCGCACGTGTGCCGAGAGCACGTTCGTCCCGCTCACCGGTCCACCTCCCCGAACACCACGTCGATGGTGCCGATCATCGCCACCACGTCCGCCAGCATGTGGCCGCGCACCATTTCGTCCAGCGCCGCCATGTGCACGAAGCCCGGCGCGCGCAGCTTGACCCGGTACGGCTTGTTGGCGCCATCGGACACCATGTAGCAGCCGAACTCGCCCTTCGGCGCCTCCACGGCGGCGTAGACCTCGCCTGCGGGTGCGCAATAGCCCTCGGTGTAAAGCTTGAAGTGGTGAATGAGAGATTCCATGTCGCCTTTCATCTCCACCCGGCGCGGCGGCACGATCTTGTGGTTGTCTATCGAGATCGGCCCGGGATTCTCCCGCAGCCATTTCACGCACTGGCGGATGATGCGGTTGGACTGGCGCAGCTCTTCCACGCGCACGAGATAACGGTCGTAGCAGTCGCCGTTCACGCCGACGGGGATGTCGAAATCCATCTGCCCATAGGCGGCATAGGGCTGCTTCTTGCGCAGGTCCCACTCGACGCCGGAGCCGCGCAACATCGGTCCGGTGAAACCCAGCGCGACGGCACGCTCCGGCGACACCACGCCGATGTTCACGGTGCGCTGCTTCCAGATCCGGTTGTCGGTCAACAGCGTCTCGTATTCGTCCACGCAGGCCGGGAAGCGGTCGGTGAAATCCTCGATGAAGTCGAGCAAGGAGCCGGAGCGCGCCTCGTTCAGGCGCGCCGTCTCTTTCTTGCTGCGGAAGCGCGACTCCTGGTAGCGCGGCATTTCCAGCGGCAGGTCGCGGTGCACCCCGCCGGGGCGGTAATAAGTCGCGTGCATGCGCGTGCCCGAGACCGCCTCGTAGCAGTCCATCAAATCCTCGCGCTCGCGGAAGCAGTACAGGAAAATGGTCATGGCGCCGATATCCAGCCCGTGCGCCCCCAGCCACATGAGGTGATTGAGGATGCGGGTGATCTCGTCGAACATGACACGGATGTACTGCGCGCGCAGCGGCGGCGTGACGCCGAGCAGGCGCTCGATCGCCATGACGTAAGCGTGCTCGTTGCACATCATGGAGACATAATCGAGCCGGTCCATGTAGCCGATCGACTGGTTATACGGCTTGCTCTCCGCGAGCTTCTCGGTCGCGCGATGCAGCAGCCCGATATGCGGATCGGCCTTCTGGATAACCTCGCCGTCCATCTCCAGCACCAGGCGCAGCACGCCGTGGGCCGCCGGGTGCTGCGGACCGAAATTCATGGTGAAGTTGCGTATCTCCGCCACGGCCTCAGTCCTTGATTGCCGGGTCGTAGCGGTGATCGTCGCGGATCACCCGCGGCACCAGGGTGCGCGGCTCGATCTGCACGGGCTCGTACACCACCCGCTGCTGCGCCGGATCGTAGCGCACCTCGACCTGGCCGCTGAGCGGGAAATCCTTGCGGAACGGATGGCCGATGAAGCCGTAGTCCGTGAGGATGCGGCGCAGGTCGGGATGGCCGTCGAACAGGATGCCGAAAAGATCGAAGGCCTCGCGCTCGAACCAGTTGGCCGACGGCCAGATCCCGGTCAGCGTGGGCAGGCACGGCGGGTCGCCCGGCGGCGCATAGCAACGCAGGCGCAGGCGCTGGTTCAGGCTCAGCGACAGGAGCTGGCAGACGATGGCGAAGCGCCTGGGCGTATCCGGGGAGACCGGCGGCGAGCCGCGCCGCACGCCGCGACTGAAGCCGGAGGCGGTGGCCTGGAGCGTCTTCCACTCGTCCATGCCGTAAGTCAGGTAATCCACACCCGCCAGGTCGACCAGCATGGCGAACTCGAGCCCGGGCGCGTCGCGCAAGGCGGTGGCGGACTCGAGCAGCTGCTCCGCAGGCACGGTGATGCCGAGCTCGCCCCCATGCCCGATCACCTGCTCCAGGCTGTCGCCGAACAGTTCGTGCAGGCGCGCCGCCAGTGTTTCGCTCTTCCTGCTCATCGCGCGATGGTGTTGGTCCGCTTGATTTTTTTCTGCAGCTGCAAGATGCCGTACAGCAGCGCCTCGGCGGTCGGCGGGCAGCCCGGCACATAGACGTCGACCGGCACGATGCGATCGCAGCCGCGCACCACGGCGTAGGAGTAGTGATAGTAGCCGCCGCCGTTGGCGCAGCTGCCCATGGAAATCACCCAGCGCGGCTCGGACATCTGGTCGTACACCTTGCGCAGGGCCGGTGCCATCTTGTTGACCAGCGTGCCGGCGACGATCATGACGTCCGACTGGCGCGGACTGGGGCGGAACAGGATGCCGAAGCGATCGAGGTCGTAGCGCGCCGCGCCGGCATGCATCATTTCCACCGCACAGCAGGCCAGGCCGAAAGTCATCGGCCACATGGACCCGGTACGCGCCCAGTTCACTACTGCGTCCACGGAGGTGGTGACGATGCCGGGCTTCTGGCTCTTCCCCAGCGTCTCTGGCAGCGGGGCGTTCAATCCCACTCCAGCGCCCCTTTCTTCCACTCGTAGATGAAGCCCACGACGAGGATGAGCAGGAACACCGCCATGGCCAGCATGCCGAAGCCACCAATCACGTCGAGGGAAACCGCCCACGGAAAGAGGAAGGCGATCTCGAGATCGAAGATGATGAACAGGATGGCGACGAGGTAGTAGCGCACGTCGAACTTCATGCGGGAGTCCTCGAAGGCCTCGAAGCCGCACTCGTAAGGTGAAGTCTTGGCCTCGTCAGGCCGGCGGGGTCCGAGCAGGAAGCCCAGCGACAGGAGCACGCCGCCCAGCACTGCAGCGATGACCAGAAAAACAAGGATGGGCAGGTAATTCTCGAGCATTCCCGTTCCTGTTTTTCGCCGGCCCGGCCGGGCCGGATTCCCCGGCCCGGTGGGCGAGAAGATGGTGCGGATGGTCGGACTCGAACCGACACGGCTTGCGCCACTGCCCCCTCAAGACAGCGTGTCTACCAGTTCCACCACATCCGCATTAAGACAGTGGTCGCCCCAGCTGCAGCCGCTTATTGCGGCGGCGGCGGCGGCTCTTCGGCCGGCGGCTCGGCTGCAGGCAATGCAGGCGTGTCGCCGTCCTGTGCCGGCACCGGGATGGCGGTCGGCGCTTCATTCCCGGCGGGCGCCGTCACCGGCACGCGCTCGAGAATGCTGTCCGGCTCGCTCCGCTGGCCAGCGAGGTACGCGAGCCCGAGGCTCGTAATGAAAAACAGTGTCGCCAGCACGGCCGTCGACCTGCTGAGGAACGAGGTCGTGCCGCGGGAACCGAACACGGTCCCGGACGCGCCGGCCCCGAAGGCCGCGCCGGCATCCGCACCCTTGCCGCGCTGGAGCAGCACGAGCGCAATGATGGCCACGGCGAGGAAGACATGGCTCACGGTAGCTAGAGTCTGAAGCATCTGGTCCTGGTATCCGTAACTCAGCCGGCTGCGCGACAGATGCTCGCAAAGCCCTCGACCTCGAGCGAGGCGCCGCCCACGAGCCCGCCGTCGACATCCGGCATGGCAAAAATCTCGGCTGCATTGGCGGCCTTGACGCTCCCGCCGTACAGCACCTTCACGAAGTCGGCAATATTAGCATTTTCCGCGCGCAGTAGGCCACGGATAAATGCATGCACCGCCTGCGCCTGCTCCGGGGTCGCCGTGCGCCCGGTGCCGATCGCCCAGATCGGCTCGTAGGCAATCACGGCCCGCGCAAAGGCCTCGATCCCGGCCGCCGCCAGCACCGCGCGCACCTGGCGTGCGACCACTTCCTCGGTCCGGTCCGCCTCTCGTTCTTCGAGGCTCTCGCCCACGCAGAGGATCGGCGCCAGGCCGTGCCGCTGGGCCGCCAGGAACTTGGCCGCCACCAGCGCGTCGTCCTCGGCGTTCAGGCTGCGGCGCTCCGAATGGCCGACGATCGCGTACCGGCAACCGATCTCCGCGAGCATCGCACCCGACACCTGGCCGGTGAACGCGCCCTCGTCCCGGTCCGAAACATCCTGGGCGCCCACCGTCACGGGCGTGCCCCCGGCCGCGCGACAGGCCTCCTCCAGGAACGGGAACGGCGGACACACCGCGATTTCGCACGGCGCCCCGTCGGCAAACTCGGCCGCCAGGCCGGCCACCAGCGCGCGCGTCATGGCCCGCGAGCCATACATCTTCCAGTTACCAGCGACCAGCTTCTGTCTCATCGCGGTCTCCCGTCCCGTGAAGGCGCGGCACTTTAGCCGCAGCCCCGGGGGAAATCAATGTCCGGCTGCCGCCCGGACCACCTCGGCCAGCTGTTCCGCGGTCGTGCGCGCCTGCGCTGCGTCGCGCGCCTCCACCATGACCCGGATCACGGGCTCCGTGCCCGAGGCACGCAGTACCACCCGGCCGTCGTCCCCCAGGGTCTGCTCTGCCCGCTCCACCGACACGGCGACGCCGGCCTCGGCGTCGGGGCCGAGGCGCTGCGCGACCCGCACATTGATCATCACCTGGGGCAGCCTCGGCATGTCGCCGGCCAGGTCCGCAAGGCTGCGCCCGGTGCGGCGCATCACCTCGAGCACCTGCAGCGCCGTGGCCAGGCCGTCGCCGGTCGACGTGCGCGCCAGGTTGATGATGTGCCCGGAGGTCTCCCCGCCGAGCTGCCCGCCGGCCTGCCTGAGCATGGCCATGACGTTGCGGTCGCCGACCGCGGCACGCCGGAAGTCGATGCCGAGCCCCTCCAGGGCCTGCTGCAGGCCGAGGTTGCTCATCACCGTGCCCACCACCGGCCCCCGCAGCTCGCCGCGCTCGGCCGCGTCGCGCGCGAGGATGAACAGGATCTGGTCGCCGTCCACCAACTTGCCCTTCGTGTCCACGAGCACGCAGCGATCACCGTCGCCGTCCAGGGCGATGCCCATGCACGCGCCGACCCCGCTCACGGTGGTGGCCAGCAGTTCCGGCTGGGTCGAGCCGCAGCCCTGGTTGATGTTGCGCCCGTTCGGGGAGCAGCCGATGGGAATGATCTCGGCGCCCAACTCGGCCAGCACGCGCGGCGCCACCTTGTAAGCCGCGCCGTGGGCGCAGTCGATGACCAGCTTGAACCCCCCCAGGTCCGTACCCTGCGGCAGCATGGTCTTGCAGAACTCCTGGTAGTCGATGCGCGCGTGATCCACGCGCCGCGCCCGCCCGAGCGCCGCCGACTCGCGCGTCAGCGGCGGCTCATCCAGCAGGGCCTCGATCGCCTGCTCCTGCACGTCGCTGAGCTTCTCGCCCCCCGCGGCGAAAATCTTGATGCCGTTGTCGTCGTAGAGGTTGTGCGATGCGCTGATGACCAGCCCGAACTCGGCACCCAGTTCACGGCAAAGGTAAGCCACGCCCGGCGTGGGCAGCGGTCCGACCAGGAGCACGTCGACGCCCGCCGCGGTGAAGCCGGCCTCCAGCGCCGCCTCGAACATGTAGCCGGACAGCCGCGTGTCCTTGCCGATCAGGACGGTGCCCCCGTCGGGCGCCAGCACCCGGGCCGCCGCGCTGGCCAGCCGCAAGGCGAAGTCCACCGTCATGGGCGGTGTCCCCACCGTGCCCCGCACGCCGTCAGTGCCGAAATAGCGTCTGCTCATCCCTGTTCTCCGTCGTCCCCTGTCGCCAACACTGCAGCCGTCACCTCGAGCGCATCGCGCGTGGCTTCGACGTCGTGGCTGCGAATAATAGCCGCCCCCGCCTGTGCCGCGAGTGTCGCCAGCGCGAGCCCGCCGGCGAGCCGCTCCGTCACCGGGCGGCCCGTGAGCGCGCCGATCATGGATTTGCGCGACACGCCGACCAGCAGCGGCACGCCCAGCCCGGCGAAACGCGCCAGCCCCCGCATCAGCAGCAGGTTGTGCTCGAGCGTCTTGCCGAACCCGAAGCCCGGGTCCACCACGATGCGTGCCAGCTCGATGCCGGCCGCGGTGCAAGCCTCCACCCGACGGGCGAGGAAGTCGTAGACCTCCGTCACAACATCGTCGTAGCGCGGCGCCTGCTGCATGGTGCGGGGCTCCCCCTGCATGTGCATCAGGCAGACGGCGCAGCCGCTTTCCGCCGCGGCCTGCAGCGCCCCGGGAGCCCGCAGGGCCATGACGTCGTTGATCATCTCGGCCCCGGCCGCCGCCGCTGCGCGCATCACCTCGGGCTTCGTGGTATCGACAGACACCGGGGGCGCCCCGGCCGCAACCAGCGCCTCGAGCACCGGCAGCACGCGCCCGAGCTCCGCCGCAGCCTGGACCGGCTCTGCGCCCGGCCGCGTCGATTCGCCGCCGATATCGAGCAGGGCCGCGCCCGCCGCCGCCATGGCCAGCGCATGCGCCACGGCGCGCTGCGTATCGTCGAAGCGCCCCCCGTCCGAAAAGGAGTCGGGCGTGACGTTGAGGATCCCCATCACCACGGGCCTGGAGAGATCGATCCCGCGGGTACGGAGCTGGAGGGCGCGGCCGGTCATCCGGGGATGATATCGCGACCCGGCCGCGCCGATGGTGCTAGTGCTGGCTGGCGGGCCCGGCGATGGGCGGCGCGCCCTTGTCGCCCTGCGCGGCCGGACGCTCCTCCTCGGGCACCGGCGGCGGGTTGTCGGTCCAGTCGGCGGGCGGGCGCGGCTCCTTGCCGGCCATGATGTCCCTGATCTGCTGCTCGTCGATGGTCTCGTACTTGACCAGCGCGCCGGCCATGGTGTGGAGCTTGTCCATGTGCTCCTCGAGGATCTGCTGCGCGCGGCGATAGTTGTTGTCGATGATGGCGCGGATCTCTTCGTCGATGGCGTGGGCCGTCACGTCCGAGACCTGCTTGTGCTGGGTCACGGAGCGGCCGAGGAAGATCTCGCCGTCGTCCTCGCTGTAGGCCAGCGGGCCGAGACGCTCGGACAACCCCCACTTGGTGACCATGTTGCGGGCCAGGCCGGTGGCCCGCTCGATGTCGTTGGAAGCGCCCGTGGTCACCGCATCCGCGCCGAAGATCAGCTCCTCGGCAATGCGCCCGCCGAACAGCGACGCGATCTGGCTCTCCAGGCGGCGCTTGCTGAAGCTGTAGCGATCCTCCTCGGGCAGGAACATGGTCACGCCCAGGGCGCGGCCGCGCGGAATGATGCTGACCTTGTACACCGGGTCGTGGTCCGGCACGTTCAGGCCGACGATGGCGTGGCCGGCCTCGTGGTAGGCGGTGAGCTTCTTCTCGGAGTCGCTCATGACCATGGAGCGCCGCTCGGCGCCCATCATGATCTTGTCCTTGGCCTTCTCGAACTCCTCCATGGTCACCGTGCGCCGGTTGGCGCGTGCGGCGAACAGGGCGGCCTCGTTGACCAGGTTGGCGAGGTCGGCGCCGGAGAACCCGGGCGTGCCGCGCGCGATGATCGCCGGGCGCACGTCGTCGCCCAGGGGCACCTTGCGCATGTGGACCTTGAGAATCTGCTCGCGGCCGCGCACGTCAGGCAGCGGCACCACGACCTGGCGGTCGAAACGGCCCGGGCGCAGCAGCGCCGGGTCGAGCACGTCGGGACGGTTGGTGGCGGCGATGACGATAATGCCCTCGTTGCCCTCGAAGCCGTCCATTTCGACCAGCAGCTGGTTCAGCGTCTGCTCGCGCTCATCGTGACCGCCGCCCAGGCCGGCGCCGCGGTGGCGGCCGACGGCGTCGATTTCGTCGATGAAGATGATGCAGGGGGCGTGCTTCTTGGCCTGCTCGAACATGTCGCGCACGCGCGAGGCGCCGACGCCGACGAACATCTCGACGAAGTCAGAGCCGGAAATGGTGAAGAACGGCACCTTGGCCTCGCCGGCGATGGCGCGGGCGAGCAGGGTCTTGCCGGTGCCCGGCGAACCCACCATCAGCACGCCCTTGGGGATCTTGCCGCCGAGGCGCTGGAACTTGGCCGGGTCCTTGAGGAAATCGACGATCTCGCTGACTTCTTCCTTGGCCTCCTCCACGCCGGCGACGTCGGCGAAGGTCACGTTGACCTGGTCCTCGCCGAGCAGCCGCGCCCGGCTCTTGCCGAAGGACATCGCGCCGCGCCCGGCGCCCCCGCCCTGCATCTGGCGCATGAAGTAGATCCAGACCGCGATCAGCAGCAGGATGGGGAAGGAGGAGATGAACAACTGCATGAGGAAGGACTGCCGCTGCGGCGGGGCCGAGCGGAAGTCCACGCCGGCGGCCTTCAGCTCGCCGATGAGGGCGCGGTTGTCGGTCTCGGGGCTGAAGGTGGTGAAGCGTTCACCGCTGCTGAAGGTGCCGTTGATCTTGTCGCCCTCGAACACGACCTCGCTCACCGAGCCGTCGTCGACGCGCTCGAGGAAGGCCGAATACGGGATGTCCTGGGCGACGCGCGGCGCGGTGCCGAAGCTGTTGAACACGGTCAACAGCACGACCGCGATCACGATCCACAATACGATGTTCTTGGCTAGGTCGTTCAACGAAACTGCTCCTCAAGTCCCGGCACGGGTCATGCGCCCGTGACCGCTTAGACACTACATGACGCCGTAGTTTCCTGCCACCAGGTAAAATTCCCGGCTCCTGTCCCTGGAAGCTTTCGGCTTGCGCTGGCGGACGGTTTCGAAAAGCCGGCGCGCCTCGGCCACCAGCGCGTCGCTGCCCTCGCCCTGGAACACCTTGATGACCGCGCCGCCTCCCGGCGCCAGGCGGCTGCGCGCAAATTCCAGCGCCAGTTCCGCGAGATACATGGCGCGCGGCTGGTCGACGCTGGACATGCCACTGATATTGGGGGCCATGTCGCTCAACACAAGTCCCACCCGGGAATCGCCCAACGCCGCCTCCAGTGCGGCCAGCGTCTCCTGCTCCCGGAAGTCGCCCTGGATGAACTCCACGTCCCCCAGCGGATCCATGGGCAGCAGGTCCAGCGCGATCACCCGCCCGCGCGGGCCGACCAACTTCGCTGCGAACTGGCTCCAGGCCCCGGGGGCTGCGCCGAGATCGACCACGGTCATGCCCGGCTTGATGAGACGGTCTTTTTCCTGGATTTCCTGCAGCTTGTACACGGCCCGCGAACGCCAGCCTTCCTGCTGCGCCTTTTGCACGAATTCGTCGGCCACGTGCTCGTCCATCCAGCGCCGGCCCCGTCGCGTGCGCCCGCTCATATCGACCCCTTGCCCGGCGAACCCCGCCGGACTGCTAGACTAGCGTCCCGGCACGCAGCTGCGCAGCCACGCCCTGCCTCTAAACAAGAAATGACCTGAAGTATCACTTGTATGCCATTGAATGAAAAACAGAAGAAGCACCTGCGTCGTCTTGGCCATGCACTTGAGCCCGTGCTCCTGACCGGCGGCGCCGGCGTGACCCCGGGGCTGCTGGCGGAGCTGGACTCCACCCTGTCGCACCACGAGCTGATCAAGGTGAAGGTCCGGGCCGAGGATCGGGAGGCGCGTGACGCCATGATCGACGCCATGTGCTCGGCCTCGGGCGCCGAACTGGTGCAGCGCATCGGTCACGTCGCGCTGTTGTGGCGGCCCAATCCCGAGCGGCGGCGCGTGCCCCTGGCCTAGATGTATTCAACCTTCAGGATCACGTAGACCCGGTCGCCGCCCGGCGCCTGCACGCTCACCTCGTCACCCTCGTTCTTGCCGATCAGCGCCCTTGCGATCGGCGAGGCGATGGAGATGCGCCCGTCCCTGATGTCGGCCTCTTCCTCGCCCACGATCTGGTAACGCAGTTCGGCGTCGTCGGCCTCGGAGAACAGCTCCACGGTGGCGCCGAAGACGACGCGACCGGCGGCATTGATGGACGCAACATCGATGATGTCGACATGGGACAGCTTGTACTCGAGGTCGCGGATGCGCGCCTCGACCAGGCCCTGCTGCTCCTTGGCGGCGTGGTACTCCGCATTCTCCTTGAGGTCCCCATGGGCGCGCGCCTCGCCGATGGCGGCGCTGATGCGGGGCCGCTCCACGTTCTTCAGCCGCGTCAGTTCCTCGCGCAGGCGCTCGGCGCCGCGGGCGGTCATGGGCACCTTGGTCATGGGCTGATCTCCAGGTGGAGGTCCTGCAGGCGGTTGACGTCGGTCGCGTCGAGATGGTCGAGCGCCACGCAGGTCGCCTTGGCGGCCGAGATGGTGGTGTAGTAGGTGACCTTGCGATGCACCGCCTCGCGCCGGATGGAGTGCGATTCGCGGATGGCCTGGCGGTTGTCGGTGGTATTCACGATCAGGCTGATCTCGCCGTCCTTGATCATGTCCACGATATGCGGCCGGCCCTCGCGCACCTTGTTCACGGCGCGGCAGGCCACCCCGGCGTCCTGGATGGCCTTGGCCGTCCCGGAGGTGGCCACCAGCTGGAAGCCTCGGTCCACCAGGATGCGCGCCAGCTCGACTGCCCCGTCCTTGTCCTGGTCGCGCACACTGATCAGCGCCGTACCGCCGCGCGGCAGCACCACGCCGGCGGCGAGCTGGGCCTTGGCATAGGCCTCGCCGAAGAAGCGCCCGGTGCCCATGACCTCGCCGGTGGACTTCATCTCGGGACCGAGGATCGGGTCGGCGCCGAGGAACTTGGCGAAGGGGAACACCGACGCCTTCACCGACAGGTAGTCCGGGCGCCGCTCGCCGGACACGCCCTGGTCTTTCAGGCTGATGCCGGCCATGCACAGCGCGGCGATCTTCGCCAGCGGCCGGCCCGTCGCCTTGGACACGAAGGGCACGGTACGCGAAGCACGCGGATTCACCTCCAGCAGGTAGATGCGCCCGTCCTGGATGGCGAACTGGGTGTTCATCAGCCCGCTCACGCCGAGCGCCCGCGCCAGGCGCCTGACCTGGTCGCGCAACTGCTCCTGCAGCGATGGATCCAGCGTGTTGGGCGGCAGGCAGCAACCCGAATCGCCGGAGTGCACCCCGGCCTGCTCGATGTGCTCCATGATGCCGCCGATCACCACCGTCTCGCCGTCGCTGACCACGTCGATGTCCACCTCGACCGCATGGTCGAGGAAGCGGTCCAGCAGGATCGGGCTGTCCTCCGAGACTTTCACCGCGAATTGCATGTAGGTGCGCAGTTCGCTTTCGGAGAACACCACTTCCATGGCGCGCCCGCCCAGCACGTAGGACGGCCGCACCACCAGCGGGTAACCGATCTCTTCCGCGAGGCGCACTGCGTCCTCGACGTTACGCGCCGTGCGGTTGGCGGGCTGCAGCAGCTCCAGCTCATTCACCAGCTGCTGGAAGCGCTCGCGGTCTTCCGCCAGGTCGATGGAGTCCGGCGTGGTGCCGATGATCGGCGCCCCGGCCGCCTCGAGCTTGCGCGCGAGCTTCAGCGGCGTCTGGCCGCCGAACTGGACGATGATGCCCTCGGGCTTCTCCAGCTCGACGATCTCCATCACGTCCTCGAAGGTCAGAGGCTCGAAATAGAGGCGGTCCGAGGTGTCGTAGTCCGTGCTCACCGTCTCCGGGTTGCAGTTCACCATGATGGTCTCGAAACCCGCCTCGCGCAGGGCCAGTGCGGCGTGCACGCAGCAGTAGTCGAACTCGATGCCCTGGCCGATGCGGTTGGGACCGCCGCCCAGGATCATGATCTTGCGCCGGTCGGTAGGCGCCGCCTCGCACTCCGCCTCGTAGCTGGAGTACATGTAGGCGGTGGTGGTGGAAAACTCCGCCGCGCAGGTATCGACCCGCTTGAACACCGGGCGCAGGCCGAAACCGAGCCGCCTTGCCCGCACCTCCGGCTCCTTGACGCCAACCAGGCGCGCCAGGCGCGCGTCGGAGAACCCCCTGCGCTTGAGCGCCCACAGCCGGTCCCGCGTCAGCCCCTCGAGGCCCGCCTGCCGGACCTGCGTCTCCTCCTGGACCAGTTCCTCGATCTGCGCCAGGAACCAGGGATCGATACGCGACCAGTTGTGCACCGTCTCGATGCTGCAGCCGGCGCGGAAGGCGTCGCCCACGTAGAAGATCCGGTTGGCCCCCGGGAAACGCAGTTCGCGCTCGATGCGCTGCATGGTGGGCTCGTCCCAGGGCGCTTCCACCTGCTCTTCGAGCCCGGCGCAGTCCGTCTCCAGGCCGCGCAGCGCCTTCTGCAGGGATTCCTGGAAGGTGCGCCCCATGGCCATCACCTCGCCCACGGACTTCATCTGCGTGGTGAGCAGGGGGTCGGCATCGGGGAACTTCTCGAAAGTGAAGCGCGGGATCTTGGTGACCACGTAGTCGATGGTCGGTTCGAAGGATGCGGGCGTGGCGCCGCCGGTGATGTCGTTCTTCAGCTCGTCCAGCGTGTAGCCGACCGCCAGCTTGGCGGCGACCTTGGCGATGGGGAAGCCGGTGGCCTTGGAGGCCAGGGCCGAGGAACGCGACACGCGCGGGTTCATCTCGATGATGATCAGGCGGCCGTCCTCGGGGTTGACGGCGAACTGCACGTTGGAGCCGCCGGTCTCGACGCCGATCCGGCGCAGCACCGCGATCGAGGCGTCGCGCATGCGCTGGTATTCCTTGTCGGTCAGCGTCTGCGCCGGCGCGACAGTGATGGAGTCGCCGGTATGCACGCCCATGGGGTCGAAGTTCTCGATCGAGCAGATGATGATGCAGTTGTCCTTGCGGTCGCGCACCACCTCCATCTCGTACTCTTTCCACCCCAGCACCGACTCCTCGAGCAGTACCTCGTTGGTCGGCGACAGGTCCAGGCCGCGTTCGACGATGGCTTCGAACTCGTCGGCGTTGTAGGCGATGCCGCCGCCGCTGCCGCCGAGGGTGAAGCTCGGACGAATGATGGTCGGGAAACCGATTTCACCCTGGATGGCGCGCGCCTCCTCCATGGTGTGGGCCACTGCGGAGCGCGGCACTTCCAGCCCGATCTCGATCATGGCCTTGCGGAACAGGTCCCGGTCCTCGGCCGTGTCGATGGCCTCGCGCGAGGCCCCGATCAGCTCGACGCCGTATTTCTCCAGCACGCCGTGTGCCACCAGGTCGAGCGCAGTGTTGAGCGCCGTCTGGCCGCCCATGGTGGGCAGCAGCGCGTCGGGCCGCTCTCTCTCGATGATGCGTTCCAGCACCCGCCAGTCGACCGGCTCGATGTACACCGCGTCGGCGGTGTCCGGGTCGGTCATGATGGTGGCCGGGTTGGAATTCACCAGGATGACGCGGTAGCCCTCCTCGCGCAGCGCCTTGCAGGCCTGCGCACCGGAATAATCGAACTCGCAGGCCTGGCCGATGACGATCGGGCCGGCGCCGATGATGAGGATGCTCTCCAGGTCCGTGCGCTTAGGCATTCCGCACCCCCGCCATCATGGCAATGAACTTCCCGAACAGCGGCCGCAGGTCGTGCGGCCCCGGACTTGCCTCGGGGTGCCCCTGGAAAGAGAAGGCGGGACAGTCGGTGCGCTCGATGCCCTGCAGCGTGCCGTCGAACAGGGAGCGATGCGTGGGCCGCAGGTTCTCCGGCAGGGAGTCCTCGTCCACCGCGAAGCCGTGGTTCTGGCTGGTGATGAGCACCTGGCCGGTGTCGAGATCCTGCACCGGATGGTTGGCACCGTGGTGGCCGAACTTCATCTTCACGGTGCGCGCGCCGCCGGCGAGGCCGAGGATCTGGTGCCCCAGGCAGATGCCGAACACCGGCACCCCGGCCGCCATGCACTCCTGCGTCGCCTTGATCGCGTAATCGCAGGGTTCCGGGTCGCCGGGCCCGTTGGAGAGGAACACGCCATCGGGCTTCATCGCCAGCACCTCGGCCGCCGGCGTCATGGCCGGGACCACGGTCACGGTGCAGCCCGCCTCCGCCAGCAGCCGCAGGATGTTGCGCTTGATGCCGAAATCCCACGCCACCACGCGGTGCAGGGCCTGCGGGCCCCGCGGCGTCTCGTCCTGTTCATGGCGCCACACGCCCTGGTCCCAGTCGTAGGCACGGGCGGTCGACACCACGCGCGCCAGGTCCATGCCTTTCAACCCCGGAAACTCGCGTGCCTTCGCCACCGCCAGGTCGCCATCGTCGCTCCCGGCGAGGATACAGCCGCCCTGGGCGCCTTTTTCGCGGATCAGGCGCGTCAGGCTGCGCGTGTCGAGGTCGGAGATCGCCACCACCCCCTCGCGCTGCAGGAACTCGGGGAGCGACTCGTTGGCGCGGTAGTTGCTGGCGCGCGGCGGCAGGTCGCGGATGATCAGGCCTGCGGCGTAGACCCGGTCGGACTCGTAGTCCTCAGGGTTCGTGCCGGTGTTGCCGATGTGCGGATAGGTCAGCGTGACGATCTGGCGGGCATAGGAAGGATCCGTGAGGATCTCCTGGTATCCGGACATGGCGGTGTTGAACACCACCTCCCCCACGGTCTCGCCCGGCGCGCCAATCGAAAGGCCGCGAAAGACCGTGCCGTCTTCAAGTCCCAGGACTGCCGGCTGCGTCACTTCATCTCCCGGAGTTTTCTCACGCGCATGCTAAAAAGCGGGACGGGGCCGCGCTGGTCCCTTCCCGCTCTTGACCCGGAGAAAGCCCCGGCCCTGCTGGATGCAGGACCGAAATCCGTCCCGGGTGAGATCAGGCCAACGCCTGAATGCGACAGTTTACTGGCCGCCCGCCAGAGTGTCCACGCGTCCGAGGCCGAGGACGTCGCCGAGGGTGTACATTCCCGGCTCGCGGCCGGCCAGCCAGGCGGCCGCCCGCAACGCCCCGCGGGCGAAAATCGCCCGGTCGGTCGCACGATGGGTGAGTTCGAGCCGTTCGCCCGGCCCGGCCAGCGTGACCGTGTGCTCACCGACCACATCGCCCAGGCGCTCTGCGGCGTAGGCCAGTCCGCCGGCCCTGAGCCGTTCGTCGGGCGCCGCCGCGGCGGGGGGCTGGCCCCGCCCTTCGACCACGGCCCGGCCAAGGGCCAGCGCGGTGCCGGAGGGCGCGTCCCGCTTGGCGGTGTGGTGCACCTCGTACACGCCGGCATCGAAGTCCGCCAGCGCCGCCGCCGCCAGCGCCGCGAGGCGCTCCAGCACGGCCACGCCGGCGCTCATGTTGGGCGCCCACAGTACCGGCACGGCCTCGGCGGCCTCGCGCAGCGCGGCCTCCGCGCGCGCATCCAGCCCGGTGACCCCGCACACCAGCCCCACACCCGCGGCACGGCAGGCCGCTGCATTGGCCGCGACGGCCGCCGGCAGCGTGAAATCCACCGCCACGCGCGCGCCGCCCGCCAGGGCGCCGGCCGGGTCGTCATGCAGCACGACGTCCATCGAAGCCAGCCCCACGGCCTCGCCGGCATCGCGGCCCGCCAGGCCGGTTTCGGCTGCGGTGGATGCACCGGCCAGCGCCAGCGCAGGAAATTCCGGCAGGCAGCGCAGCAGCGTCGCGCCCATGCGACCGCTGGCGCCGAGAATGGCTACGGGGATGCGTTCGCTCATGAGCCGAGCCTGTCAAAAAAGCCCTTGACCTTGTCCATCCAGCCCTGTTCGCGCGGGCTGTGGCTGCGCCCGCTGTCGCGCAGGCTGTCCTCGAAAGCCTGCAGCAGCTCTTTCTGCTGCTTGTTCAGGCCCACCGGAGTCTCCAACTGCACGTGCACCATCAGGTCGCCCTGCGGCCCCCCGCGCACCGGCCGCACGCCCTTGCCGCGCAACCTGAACACCTTGCCGCTCTGGGTACCCTCCGGGATCTTCAGCTTGACCGCGGATTCCTCTCCCAGCGCCGGCACCTCGACCTCGCCGCCCAGGGCCGCTGCAGCGTAGCCGATGGGCACCTCGCAAGCCAGGTCGGCGCCGCGACGCTCGAAAATGGGATGGGGGCGTACCAGGACTTCGACATAGAGATCGCCGGGCGGGCCGCCGTTGCGCCCGGCCTCGCCCTCGCCGCCGAGCCGGATCCGGTCGCCGCTGTCCACGCCGGGCGGGATCTTCACCGCGAGCGTCTTGGTCTCGCGCACCCGGCCCTCGCCGTGGCAATCCTCGCAGGGGTCCTCGACGACCGTGCCCTGCCCCTTGCAGGCCGGGCAGGTCTGCTCCACGGCGAAGAAGCCCTGTTGCATGCGCACCGAGCCGCGTCCGCCGCAGGTGCGGCATCCGACTGGAGAAGAACCGGGCCGCGCGCCGCTGCCATGGCAGGTGGTGCATTCGACCGCCAGCGGCAGGCTGATGGTCACGGTGTCGCCGAACACTGCCTGCTCGAGGTCGAGTTCCAGCTCGTAGCGCAGGTCAGCGCCGCGGAACACGCGCGAGCGCCCGGCGCCGCGGCGTCCCACGCCGAAGATGTCGCCGAACACCTCGCCGAAGATGTCGCTGAAGGCGTCTTCGGGGCCGAAACCGCCGGGGCCGGCCCCGCCGCCGGGACCCCCCACGCCGGCATGGCCGAACTGGTCATAGGCCGCGCGCTTGCGTGGGTCCTTGAGCACCTCCCAGGCCTCCTTCACCTCCTTGAAGGCGGCTTCGGCCTCGGGATCCCCGGGATTGCGGTCCGGGTGGTATTTCATGGCCAGGCGGCGGTAGGCCTTTTTCAGCTCGGCTTCGGTCGCGTTGCGGGCCAGCCCGAGGACCTCGTAGTAGTCGCGCTTCGCCATCCGGCGCTCCGTGGTTGTGCAAGACATGGGCACGCCCCCCGGTATGCGGGAGGCGTGCCCGTGATTCAGCAGATGCTACTTCTTGTCGTCCTTGACTTCCTCGAACTCGGCATCCACCACGTCCTCTTCGGCCTGGCGCGCGCTCCCGGCCTGGTCGCCGCCGTCGCCCTCGGCCGCACCGGCCTTGGCCTCCTCGGCGTACACCCGCTGCATGACACCGGCCGAAGCCTCCGCCAGCGCCTGCGCCTTGGCCTCGATGCGCGCCTTGTCGTCAGACTTCACGGCGTCCTTGAGGTCAGACACGGCGGACTCGATTTTCGCGCGCTCCTCGGGTTGCACCTTCTCGCCCAGGTCCTTGAGCGACTTCTCGCTCGAATGGATCATGGCCTCGGCCTGGTTGCGGGTATCGACCAGCTCGCGGAACTTCTTGTCCTCCGCCGCGTGCGCCTCGGCGTCCTTGACCATCTGCTCGATCTCGTCGTCGCTCAGGCCGCTGGAGGCCTTGATGACGATCTTCTGCTCCTTGCCGGTGGCCTTGTCCTTGGCCGAGACATTGAGGATACCGTTGGCGTCGATGTCGAACGTCACCTCGATCTGCGGCACGCCGCGGGGGGACACGGGCAGGTCGGTCAGGTCGAAGCGGCCGAGCGACTTGTTGTCCACGGCACGCTCGCGCTCGCCCTGCAGCACGTGGATCGTGACGGCCGTCTGGTTGTCCTCCGCGGTCGAGAACACCTGGTGCGCCTTGGTCGGGATGGTGGTGTTCTTTTCGATGAGCTTGGTCATCACGCCACCGAGCGTCTCGATGCCCAGCGACAGCGGGGTCACGTCGAGCAGCAGCACGTCCTTGACCTCGCCGGAAAGCACGCCGGCCTGGATGGCAGCACCGATGGCGACCGCCTCGTCCGGGTTGACGTCCTTCTTCGGCTCCTTGCCAAAGAAGTCCTTCACCGCTTCCTGCACCTTGGGCATGCGGCTCTGGCCGCCCACCAGGATGATGTCGTCCACTTCGCCGACCTTCAGTCCGGCGTCCTTCAGCGCCACCTTGCAGGGCTCGATGGTCCGTCGCACCAAGTCCTCGACCAGCGACTCCAGCTTGGCCCGGGTCAGCTTGATATTCAGGTGCTTCGGCCCGCTGGCGTCGGCCGTGATGTAGGGCAGGTTGACCTCGGTCTGCTGCGAGGAGGACAGCTCGATCTTGGCTTTCTCGGACGCTTCCTTGAGCCGCTGCATGGCGAGCGCATCCTTGCGGATGTCGATGCCGCTCTCCTTCTCGAAACTGTCGGCGAGGTACTGGATGACCTTCAGGTCGAAGTCCTCGCCGCCGAGGAAGGTGTCGCCGTTGGTCGCGAGCACCTCGAACTGATGCTCGCCGTCCACCTCGGCAATCTCGATGATGGAGATGTCGAAGGTGCCGCCGCCGAGGTCGTACACGGCCACCTTGCGGTCGCCGCGCTGCTTGTCCAGCCCGTAGGCCAGCGCCGCGGCGGTGGGCTCGTTGATGATGCGCTTGACCTCGAGACCGGCGATCTTGCCGGCATCCTTGGTGGCCTGGCGCTGGGAATCATTGAAGTACGCCGGCACGGTGATCACGGCCTCCGTGACTGGCTCGCCCAGGTAGTCCTCGGCGGTCTTCTTCATCTTCATGAGCACGCGCGCGGAAATTTCGGGCGGGGCCATCTTCTTGTCGCCGGCCGCCACCCAGGCGTCGCCGTTCTCGGCCTCGATGATCTTGTAGGGCACCATGTCGCGGTCCTTGGCCACGACGGGATCGTCGAAGCGGCGTCCGATGAGACGCTTCACCGCGAACAGCGTGTTCTGGGGATTGGTCACCGCCTGGCGCTTGGCCGGCTGGCCGACCAGCACCTCGCCGTCCTTGGTGAAGGCCACGGTCGACGGCGTCGTGCGATCGCCCTCGCTGTTCTCGATGACCTTGGGGGTCTTGCCCTCCATGATGGCCACGCAGGAATTCGTGGTCCCGAGGTCGATTCCAATCACCTTGCCCATGTCAAAGTCTCCGTTTGCATTCTTGCGTTCGGCCGCAACGGCCCGCCTGTTCAGGAAATGGGGGCCGGATCGCAGCTTTCAAGGGTTCGTCTCAAGTCCGTCCGGGCACAGTCGCCATTGCTCAAGCGTCAGGGGCCCGGGCCACGATGACCCGCGCCGGGCGCAGCAGGCGCTCGTGGATGCGGTAGCCGGGCTGCACCACGGTGACCACCGTGTCGGGCGCCGCCTCGGCCGTGGGCTGGGTCATGATGGCCTCGTGCGCCTCGGGATCGAAGGGCTGCCCCTCGGCTTCCACCGGCGTGACGCCGAACTTCTCCAGCACCGACAGCAACAGGCGCAGCGTGGCGTCCATGCCTTCGGCCACGGCGCCGCCCTCGCCCGCATTACGCGCCGCCTCGCGACCCATTTCGAGGCTGTCGACCACCGCCAGCAGCTCGCGCGCGAAGCGCTCGACGCCGTAGCGGTGCGCGTTCTCCACGTCCCGGGCTGCGCGGCGCCGTGTGTTTTCCAGTTCCGCCGCGGCGCGCAGCACCTGCTCGCGGAGTTCTGCCGCGGCCTGCTCTGCCTGGTCCGCCCTGGCCGCGTGTTCGGCGCCTGCACCCGCCTCGCCGCCCTGGTCTCCCGTGCCGCCGGCCGCGGCCGTAATCTCTTCGGCTTGCAGGTCCTTGTCGTGCTCGCTCATCGAGTGTTCTCCCTTGCAGTCAGGTTGACTTGGGGGCCGTAGTGGAAATTTCAAGCCCGCAAGCCAGGAAGTATCTCACCTGCCGTGGCAACCGGCCGGCATTGAATCCAGGCGGCACAGGATGCCCGAACACGTGTTCCGACCGGTCACGACAATCCATCCTAGCTCCCCACGTACAAGGAGATTCCCCGATGTACAAGTTGACTGCCATGGTTGCTGCCGTCGCCGTGTTCGCCCTGGGCAGCGTTTCTGCCTCTGCCTACGAGAGTTCCAGCAAGAAGCCGGCCGCGGCTGATATCGTCGATACCGCCGTCGCCGCAGGTTCGTTCAATACGCTGGTGGCTGCCGTGCAGGCAGCCGGACTCGTCGACACCCTCAAGGGTGATGGTCCGTTCACCGTGTTTGCACCGACGGACGCGGCGTTCGCCGCGCTGCCCGCGGGCACCGTTGAATCATTGCTCAAGCCGGAGAATCGCGACCAGCTCGTGGCCGTGCTGACTTACCACGTGGTGCCCGGCAAGGTCACCGCTGCCGAGGTGGTGAACCTCTCCGAGGCGGGCACCGTCAACGGCGCCAACGTGACCATCTCGTCGAGCTACGGCAAGGTCAAGATCGACGGCGCCACTGTACTGCAGGCCGATGTCATGGCCAGCAACGGGGTCATCCACGTCATCGACCAGGTGATCCTGCCCCAGGGCTGACGCGGCGCCGCCACCATCCTCTCGGTCCATTACGCAACGGCGCCCCGCGGGGCGCCGTTTTTTTTGCACGGTGGAGGCTCGACCCAGGCTACTCGCGTGAATTCAGCGCCGAGCCCAGCAGGCGGGCCGTGATGTCCACGATGGGAATGATGCGGTCGTAGGCCATGCGCGTGGGCCCGATCACGCCCAGCACGCCCACCACCTCGCCTTCCACCGAGTACGGGCTGGCGACCACGCTGACGGATTCGAGGATGCGGTAGCCGGACTCCTCGCCGATGAAGATCTGCAGGCTCTCCGCTGCCAGGCACTTGTCCAGCAGGTGCAGGATGTCGCGCTGGCGCGCGAAGGCCTCGAACAGTCCGCGCAACCGCTCGACGTTGGAGAGCTCGGCGAACTGCATGAGATTGGTCTCACCGGCCAGCACGAAGCCCTGGCCCGGCTCGTCCACCGTCTCGAAGGCCTGGCGCGCCAGGCTGATGGCCTGCTGCATCATGCTGTTCATGGTCTCGCGGGTGTCGGCGAGGTCGGCGAGCAGCTTGTCGCGCAGAGAGGACAGCGTCTGGCCGGCGAATTGCTCGTTGAGGTAATTCGCCGCCACGCGCAGCTCGTCGGCGCTGTAATCCCGGTCCATGTGCAGGATGCGGTTCTGCACTTCCTTCTCGTCGATCACCAGGATGGCGAGAATGCGACGATCAGACAGCGGCAGGAACTCGACCTGGCGCAATGCGGCGTGGCTGCGCCGCGGCACCGTAACCACGCCCGCCATGCGCGTCAGCGCCGAGAGCAGGTTCGAAGCGGAGCCGACGATGTCGCCGTCGCCACTGCGGATGGCGTCCATCTCCGCCTGCAGGCGCCGGATCTCGGCATCCGTCATCGGCTGCACCTTGATCAGCGCGTCGACGAACAGGCGGATGCCCTTGGGCGTCGGCACCCGGCCGGCGGACGTGTGCGGCGCGACCACGAGGCCCATTTCTTCCAGGTCGGCCATGACGTTGCGGATGGTGGCCGGCGACAGGTCGAGCCCCGAGTCCTTCGACAGCGTGCGCGAGCCCACGGGCTGGCCTTCACGCAAATAGCGCTCGACCAGCACCTTCAGCAGGTGCCGGGCGCGGTCCGACAGCTCAGGCTCGACGACACGGTTGGACATCCGGATCAAGTAAGCAACGCAAAAATTCCGGCGTCAAGGCGCGGTTTTGCGGCTGGCCCGCCCGGGGCGCTTCGTGCTACAAGAAACGCGCCGCGCCGATGCCACGGAAAACCCATGAGCCGCAGCTTCAAGACCATCGCCCTGACCGGCAAGTACCGTGATCCCAGAGTCGGTGACTCGATGCTGATCCTGGCCCGCCACCTGGCTGCGGCCGGCGTGCGCGTGGTGCTGGATCCCGAAGTGCGCATGGATTTCCAGGAGGCACCGGTAGAGACATTGCCCGAGACGGAGCTCGGCGCGGCCGCCGACCTGGTCATCGCCGTGGGCGGCGACGGCACCATGCTGTATGCCTCGCGTCTCGTGGCTGGGCGCGACGTACCCCTGCTCGGCATCAATCGCGGCCGCCTGGGCTTCCTCGCCGACATCACGCCGGGCGAGATGCTGCGCCGCCTGGACGAGGTACTGGCCGGCGACTACGACGAAGAGCACCGCCTCATGCTGGAGGCCGTGATCGACAACGGCGACGCGCCGCCGCGTCGTGCACTGGCGCTGAACGACGTCGTGCTGCAAAAACGCGACACCGGGCGCATGCTCGACTTCGAGAACTGGATCGACGGGGTTTACGTGAATACGCACGGCGGCGACGGGCTGGTGATCGCCACGCCCACGGGCTCCACCGCCTACGCGCTGTCGGGCGGCGGACCCATCATCCACCCGAACCTGGATGCCATCACCCTGGTGCCGATCTGCCCCCACACCCTCTCGGATCGTCCCATCGTGGTGCGATCCGACGCCCGCATCGAGGTGCGCGTGCTGCAACGCCCGGACACGCGCGCGGAAGTGGCCTGCGACGGCTTGCCCCTGGGAGAACTCGGCTCCGGCCAGCGGCTGAGCGTGGCGGCCGCGAGCGAGCGGGTGGTACTGATCCACCCGCGCGGCTACGACTATTTCCGCCTGCTGCGCTCCAAGCTGCACTGGGGGCGCGGCAGCCAGAGCCGTTTCGACGGTAGCCCGGACGGCTGAGCATCATGCTGACCAGCGTCTCGGTCCGCAATTTCGCCATCATCGACCAGGTCTCGCTGGAGCTGGGACCGGGCCTGACCGTGCTCACCGGGGAGACCGGCGCCGGCAAGTCCATCCTCGTCGACGCCCTGGGTCTCGTTCTCGGGGACCGGGCGGACGCCGGCGCCGTGCGCCATGGCGCGGAGCGCGCCGAGATCACGGCCACATTCGAGCTTGCCGGCCTGCCCGAAGCGGCCGCCTGGCTGGAGGAACACGAACTCGACGCCGACGACGAGTGCGTGCTGCGCCGGGTGATCGGCGCCGAGGGACGCTCGCGCGCCTGGATCAACGGCGCACCCGCCACGTTGCAGACGCTGCGCGAACTCGGCGAAATGCTGGTCGACATCCACGGCCAGCATGAACACCAGTCCCTGGGCCGTGCGGCCGCGCAACGGGAGCTGCTCGACGCGCGCCTGCCGGACAGCCGCCTGGTCACAGCGGTGCGGGACGCGTGGCAGGCCTGGCGCGACGCCAAAGAAGAGCGTGACCGGCTGCGCGGCGCGGCGCGCGATCGCGAACAGCGTCTCGACCTGCTGCGCTACCAGCATCGCGAGCTGGAGGCCTTCGCGCCGGAAGCCGGCGAAGCGGGCGGCCTGGAGACCGAGTATTCCCGGTTGGCCAATGCCGGCCGCCTCGCCGAGGGCGCCGGGGGCGCGCTGGAGCTGGTGTACGAGGGCGAGCATGGATCGGCGCACGGCGCCGTCAGCCGCGCCGCCGAGATGCTCGCGACGCTGCTGCGCCTGGACCCGCGCCTGGCAGCCCCGCAGCGGCTGCTGGCTGAGGCCGAGATCCAGCTGTCCGAGGCCGCCGCGGAACTGCGCAGCTACGTCGGCGACCTTGAAATGGACCCCGCCCGGCTGGATGCCGTGCAGGAGAGGCTGGAGGGGCTCAAGAGCCTCGCCCACAAGCACCAGGTCGAGGCGGATGAGCTGCCGGCACGCCGGGACGCCCTGGAGCGGGAGATCGAGGAACTGGAACAGGCCGAGGTTCGGCTGGGCCGTGCCGATGCGCAGGTGGCCGCGGCCGAGCAAGCCTATCGCCGGGCCGCCGCCGCGCTGGGGGCAGCCCGCAGTGCCGCTGCCGGGAGTTTTTCTGCACAGGTCACTGCACTGATGCAGCAGCTCGGCATGCCCGGCGGCCGCTTCATGGTCGCGGTCGCGCACGACCCGCAAGGGGCCTGCCAGCCGCAGGGCCTGGACGACATCGAGTTCCGCGTCACGGCCAACCCGGGCCAGCCGCCGGCGCCGGTGGCGCGGGTAGCCTCCGGCGGCGAGCTGTCGCGCATCAGCCTGGCGATCCAGGTGGCCGCCAAGACCGCACGGCCCATCCCGGTGATGGTGTTCGACGAGGTCGACTCGGGCGTCGGCGGCGGCGTGGCGGAGATCGTCGGCCGGCGCCTGGCCGAGCTCGGCGCGCGCGCCCAGGTGCTGTGCGTCACTCACCTGCCGCAGGTCGCGAGCCAGGCCCAGCATCACCTCAGGGTGGCCAAGCTGACCGACGGCGAGACCACGCGTACCACGCTCAAGGCGCTCACCGAGGCCGAGAAGGTCGAGGAACTGGCGCGCATGCTCGGCGGGGTCGAGATCACCGGGACGACCCGGGCCCACGCCCGGGAGATGCGCAAGCGCGCGGCGCCCGGCGGCGCGGACTGAGACCCGGCGCCGGCCCGGAGAGATCAGGCCTTGGCCGCTTCCTCGGCCTCGCGGGCGGCGAGGTGGGGGCAGTCTTCCTTGATGCAGGTGCCGTAGATCACCAGCGAATGGTCGGCGACGGTGAAGCCGTGCGCTGCCGCCGCGGCCTCCTGGCGGGCCTCGATCGTCTCGTCGACGAACTCTTCCACGTGGCCGCACTGCTGGCAGATGATGTGGTCGTGGTGAGCGCCGTCATCCAGCTCGAAGACCGCGCTGCCGCCTTCGAAGTTGTGCCGGCGCACCAGGCCGGCGGCTTCGAACTGGGTCAGGACGCGATACACGGTGGCGAGCCCGATGTCGGCCTCGGAATCCAGCAGGAACTTGTACACGTCCTCGGCGCTCATGTGACGCTCCGGGTGCGCCTCCAGGATCTCCAGGATCTTGAGCCGAGGCAACGTGACCTTGAGACCGACCTTCCTGAGTTCCTTGGATTCCATGCGCTGCTCCAGAAGAATTCGCACTTGAGATTGGTTATTATTGCCTACTAATACCCGCCGTCCAAATCGTGGCTTTCCATGACACAGCTCCCCCGTCTCTTCCTGCTGCTCGCCATCGCCCTGCTCGGCGGCTGCAGCGCCCTGCAGGGCTTTTCCTTGAAGCCCTATCGCATGAACATCCAGCAGGGCAACTACTTGGAGGCGGAGGCGGTCGACCAGCTCGAGGTCGGGATGACCGAGAGCCAGGTGCGCTTTCTCATCGGCACCCCGATGATTGCCGACCCCTTCAATGCCGACCGCTGGGATTACGTCTTCTTCTTCAAGGTCGGGCGGACCCGTAACGAGGTCGTCAGCAGGCTCACGGTCTGGTTCGAGGACGGCCGCGTGGTACGCATCGACCGGCCGGAATCGCTTGAGGACGCCGAAGAGGCCCGGCCCGAATTCGACGCCTGAGGCTCAGTCCTCGTCCGCCCCGTCGCGCCCGCCCTTCCCCATGCTCTTGCCGGCAGCCGCCAGCTCACGGCGCGCGGCGCGCGGATCCGCCAGCAGGGGGCGGTAGATTTCGACCCGGTCCCCCGCGTTGAGCACGCGATCAGGCTTGCACAGCTTGCCGAACACGCCCATCCGGTTCTTGCCCAGCTGGATGTCGGGAAACTGCTCCTCGATGCCCGAGAGCCGGGCCGCCTCGATGGCCGTGGTGCCGGCGGGGACCTCCACGGTGAGGATCAACTGGCGCTCCGGGCGCGCGTAGGCGACCTCGACCTCGATGGTCTCCTGCGGTTCCATGCGCGCTCAGGAAGTCGTGATGCCGAAGAAGTGGAGCAGGCCCGTGGCATGCAGGAACACCAGCAGGACGGCTGCCGGCGCGACCCAGCGCGCCAGGAAACGCCACAAGCGGTAGGCAGTCCCCGTGCCCAGGTCCAGCTCCTCCGCGGTCGAGTTCTTGCACATCACCCAGCCGGCAAACACCGTGATGAACAAGCCGCCGAGCGGCAGCATGATGTTGCTGGAGAGATGGTCCAGGTTCTCGAACAAAGTGCGGCCGAACAGCTTGATGTGCTCGAACTCGTTGAAGCTGAGGATGGTGAGGAAGCCCAGCGCCCAGATGATGACGCCGATCACGGTCGCCGCGGCTGCGCGACTGCGGCCGTGGGTCTCGACGCTCCAGGCCACGGCCGGCTCGATGAGACCGATGGACGAGGTCCATGCGGCGAAGGTCAAAAGGACGAAGAACAAGGTCCCGAACAGGTGCCCGCCGACCATGTTGCCGAATGCCAGCGGCAGGGTCTGGAAGATCAGCCCCGGGCCGGCGGCCGGATCCATGGCATGGGCGAAGACGATGGGGAAGATGGCCAGGCCGGCCAGCAGGGCCATGGCCGTGTCCGCGATCACCACCGAGATCGAGGTGTTGGTGATGGAGGTGCCCTCGGGCAGGTAGGCGCCGTAGGCCATGATCGCGCCCATGCCGATGCTGAGGCTGAAAAAGGCCTGGCCCAGCGCGGCCAGCATCGCCTCGCCGGTCAGCTTGGAGAAATCAGGCTCCAGCAGGAAGGCCGCGCCGGCACGGAAGTCGCCGTTGATGATGGCGTAGCCGAGCAGCGCCACCATCAGCACCGCCAACGACGGCATCAGGAAGCGCACCGCGCGCTCCAGCCCGCGCTCGACGCCGCGTGCCACCACCCACACGGTGATGATCATGAACAGGGTGTGCCAGAACGCCAGCACTTTCCAGTTGCCCAGCATGCCGCCGAACAGCCCGTTCACCAGGTCCGCGTCCGCGCCCTCGAAGCGGTTCAACGCCGCATGGGCGATGTACGACAGCGACCAGCCGGCGATGACGCTGTAGAAAGAGAGGATAATGATGCCGGCGATCACGCCCATGATGCCGACCAGCGCCCAGCTCGGGCGGCTGCCCTCCTCCTCGCCGACGATGCGCATCGTGGCCACGGGGTTGCGCCGGCCGCGACGACCGATGAGGATTTCGGCCATCATGATGGGCAGGCCGATGAGCGCCACGCACAGGAGATAGAAGAGGACGAAAGCGCCGCCGCCGTTCGCGCCGGCCACGTAGGGGAACTTCCAGATGTTCCCGAGCCCCACGGCGGAACCGCTGACGGCAAGGATGAACGCCATCCGGGACGACCAGAGGCCGTGGAGCGAGGTACGCTTGGCCATGGCGCGAAATCACCCTGCGCTTTCAAAGGCGGGCGATTTTGGATTAAATCCACGCCCCCGGCAACCGCGCCGTAACCGACACTGCCGCCGCCGAGGATACGACCAGACACACCATGAGCAGCAAGAACAAGAAAAGCGCGTCCGGCGACGGGACTTCGACCATCGCCCTGAACAAGAAGGCGCGCCACGACTATTTCATCGAGGAAAGCCAGGAAGCCGGGCTGGTCCTCGAAGGCTGGGAGGTGAAGAGCCTCCGCGCCGGCCGGGCACAGATCGCCGAGGCCTACGTGGTGGTGCGCGGCGGCGAGATCTGGCTGGTGGGGGCCAACATCACGCCGCTGACCTCAGCCTCCACCCATGTCCACCCCGACGCCGGCCGCAGCCGCAAGCTGCTGCTGCAACGGCGCGAGATCGACCGCCTCGTCGGCGCCGTGGAGCGTGCCGGGTACACCATGGTGCCGCTCAAGCTCTACTGGAAGCGGGGCCGGGCCAAGCTGGAGATCGGCCTGGCCAAGGGCAAGAAACAGCACGACAAGCGCCATGCCGAGCGCGACCGCGACTGGGAACGCCAGAAATCCAGGATCCTCAAGCACGCCGGCTAGGCCGGCAGGTGCCCCACCTTCACATAGATCGTGCAGCCTTCGCGGGTAAAGGGGCGATGCTGGCTCATGGACGGCGAGCGGAGCCAGCTGCCGGCAGGATATGAGCCGTGCTCGTCCTCGAAAGTGCCTTCCAGCACCAGGATCTCCTCGCCGCCGAAATGGGTGTGCGGCTTGAACACCGTGCCGGGCGCCCAGCGCACCAGCGCCACGTGCTCGGTCCCGAACTCGTGCAGCGGCATGACCGAAAGCCCGTCTACAAGGCCCGGCAGCCACGGCTCCGACCGGGTATCGATGACCTTCTGCACCAGGTCGGCAGGGTCGAACTGCATGAGCTTCACGAACAGCGTGCAGCCCTCCTCGCTCCACGGCGCGTGCGAGGAACCGGGCGGATTTCGCACGTAGGTGCCGGCCGGGTACACGCCCCGCTCATCGGCGAACGTGCCCTCCAGCACGAGGAACTCCTCGCCCCCGCCGTGGGTGTGAGCCGAGAACCGGGAACCCGGTGCATAACGCACGATGCTGGTGGCGCGGGCCACCTCGTCGCCCACACGGTCGAGCATGAGCCGTTCCACGCCCGGCAGCGGCGACGGCACGAACGCTTCGTCACCGGGGCGAACGACGGCGCGGTCGCCAAAGTCAGATCGAATATCCATTCCTAAATAATATCTCTATGAAATAGTAAGTTCTGCCGTTTTCTTCATGCTCACTATCCGATCTCGCCGACGTCCTGACCAGGCCGCACCTGCGTCGATACCAGCTGTCACCGGTAAAGATCCGCCTTGTCCGGCTTGCCCCAGGCCTCGTAGAGCGCCACCAGGGCCCCGGCGGTTGCAGCGACCCGCACGCTGCCTTCGCCGTCGGCCAGGACCGCCGATTCATGGACCGCCAGCAGCAGCGGCTCGGCCTCACCATAGCGCTGCCGGGTGACCAGCAGCCCGCCCAACGCCTGGCGATAGGCGGCAAGCCCCGGGCTTTCCTCAGCAAAGGCCCGCTCGGCGATGGCGAGCGCGGTCCGCAACTCCGCTTCGGCCTGGTCGAGCTTGCCCCCGAGCTGCAGCACGTAGCTGAGGCTCCGGTGACCCGAGGCCACGTCCGAGTGGTCCGGGCCGTAGGCTCGCCCCATCCTCGCGACCGCGTCCCGGAGCGCCGCCTCGGCGCCCTCGAGATCCCCGGCCCTGCTCAGCACCATCCCGCGGTTGTGCAACGTGCGCGCGACCTCGGGGTTGTCGTCGCCGAGTCCCTCGCGGCGGATCGTGATCACCTCCGCGAGGAGCTCCAGGGTGCGATCGATGTTGCCGAGACGATAGTGGACGTTACCGAGGTTCTCGAGGGCCCTCGCGAGCTCCGGGTGCTGCGCCCCGCCGAGCCGGCGATCGAGCTCGACGGCCTCCTCGAGAATCGGTTGCGCCTCTTCGAGCCGACCCTGGAGCATGACGAAGATGCCGAGATTGTTCAGCGCCGAGGCGGTCTCCATGGTGTCCGCGTCGCTCACCGCCCGCCGGATCGCGATCTCCCGGCGGCTCAAATCCTCGGCAAGGGCGTAGTCCTGGTGGGCGATCTGCGCCAGGACCGCCTTGGTCTGGTAGCACGCGGCGACCTGGAGCGACCGCTCGCCATGTAACGCGAGGCTCATCGCGAGGGCTTCCTCCGTCACCCGCTCGGCCTCCTCGTACTGCCCGGCGTCGGTCAGCAGCCGGCCGAGGAAATCCAGGGTCGTCCCGACCTCCGGACTCGGATCACCGAACACCCTGCGGCGAAGCTCGAGCAGCTCGTGCGCCTGAGCGATGGCCTCGTCGAAGCGCGAGTCCCGCCAGCCGAGCTGAGCGAGGGCCGCCAGCGTCTCGATGGTCTCCGGGTCCTCCCGGCCGAGAAGCCGGGTGCGCATATCCGCGGCCGCCTCGAGCAACGGCCTCGCGCGGTCGTAGCGCCCGAGGTTGTTGTAGGCATTGCCGATGGTGTGCCGCACCTCCGCCTCGACCCCGGGTTGCCCGACGAACGACAAGGCGATCTTGTCGGTTGCCTGGTCGAGCGCCTCGACCACGGAGACGTCGTAGCCCGCCCCCCACGGGTTGGCGGCACTCAGTGTGTCCCGCATGAACTGGTTGACGGCCCGCACCTTGGCCGCCTCGGCCTGGGCCTCCGCCCGCTGGCGCTCGGCCTCGCGCTGCCCCTGGATCGCGGCGACCGTGAGCACCGCCATCACGGCCACCAGCGCCAGCGACGCGCTGGCGACACCCAGCAGCCAGCGCTGTCGCCGGGCCGTCTCGCGCTGGACGAGTGCATCGAGGGGCAGCCCGGTGAGGCCGGCGACCAGCTTCAGCTTGGCCATCCGTTTCCCGTCGGCACCGGGCCGCAGGTCGGCGGCCACCGGCTCGGTGGGGTTGCCGGTCAGCTGCCCTTCAGCATCCAGCCTGAAGCGGAGCGCCGGGGGAAAAACCCCGCAGGTGTCGCGTTCGCCGGGGTCGCCTGTCGCGATCAGCGCGAGCACTCGGGCTTCGCCGTGCATGGTCTTGAACAGGCGGACTTCCTCGTTCACCCAGCGGGAGCCCGCGGCATCGGGTGAAGCGATCACGATAAGGAACATTGAATCCGCCAGCGCCTGGCGCAGCGTGTCCGACAGGTCAGCCCCCGCCGAGATCTCGTCACGGTCGCGAAAGATCGGCGTCAGCCGGGCGGGGACCGCGCCGATGCCGGTCTGCTCACCGACCAGCCGGGACGGCAGCCGAAAGCGCTCCAGGGCGCGATGGAGCCACTGGGCCACCGCCTTGTCCGCGTGGCTGTAGCTGATGAACGCCCGATAGCGCCACTTGTGAGCCATGCGCCCTCCTTCGCGCTCAAGGATCGAACGGCAGCCCCCGGCTGCCGGTGCGAAAGAACAATTGCCTAAAAAATAGATACTTCAGTGGGTTTCTTAACGCCAGGCATCAGGTCCTGACCGCCCTTTCCGACGCCCGGTCCACGCCCTTCCCCCGGTGCGGAGGCGCGCAGGCCCAGCCACAATGCCAGCGCGCCCAGCCCGAGCCCGAGCGCCGCCACCACGGCGGTCGGCAGCTCCCCGATGCTGCGGAAGGCCGCCTGCCAAGGCGCCCACCCCGCGAGCCACTGGAAGGCGATGCTGGAAGTGACGAGGAACAGCGCCGCCATCAGGAAGGGCCGGCCATGTTTCGGCGCCTTCCAGTAAAGGCCAAGGGCGATGGCGAGCCCGATCGCGTTGCCAAGGTGAACGCCGATGACGAACAGGTGCATGTCTTCCGGACCGCGGACCTGCAACCCGGGGACGTAAAAATTGAACAGCCTGGAGGCGATCGGCGTGGACAGCAGCAGGACTGTTGCCAGCAGGTAGCGGGCGTGGAGCTGGACTCGGCGGCGGTGGCGCAGCGCGCCGTAGTAGAAGCCGGCGAAAAACAGCACCGCCAGCAGGTCGAGCAAGCCGAGGCCTGCGCCGAAGACCTGGTAGAACGGGTGGCCCGCAAAGGTCTGTTGCGCCATCGACTTCAACACCAGGAAGCCGCTGCCCAGAAACAGGGGCGCGAGAACGAAACTGCTCCGCCCGGCCGCCCGGTGGAGGGAGCGCCTGCCATGGTGAATCGCCCAGCTTTGGGCCATCAGCATCAGTAGCCACAGAGAGGCCGTGATGCCGTGGGCATGAAGTGTCCACGGCACCTCGCCGAGGCGGGAAAAATAGCCGGGCCAGAAGGCCAGCCCGACCAGCGGAATCAAGGCCAGCAGGTACCAGTGAGCGTGTGGATACGGCATCGCTCTCTCCCCTCCACGTGGTTCCGGTTATTGTTTTTCTGCTGCGCGAGGCTTGAATATAGGCGCCCTCCTGCCACCCCGCCAGCCGGCCCCGATTGCTGGCGCGGCGGGAACCTTCAGCGTAGACTGCCGGTCTTACAGATCACTGGGGGCGACATGGCTTCGACGTGTGTCGCAAAACCCGGGGTGCATGCCGAGGTGCAGGGACCTCGTAAAACACTTTGCAAACTTTAGTTGCCAACGACGACAACTACGCACTCGCCGCCTAAAACCCGGTAGGGTGCCGTCTGACTGGACGCGTGCTTGTGAGCACCAGATTTCAGGCGTCATAACTCACAAGATCGCCGTGAAGCCCGCCCGGGGCGGAGCGGTTAAATTTCTCGAGGGATCGCCGTCTGTTTTCCCTGTCCGTCGGGTAGCAGCCGGTTAAAACAATAGACGCGAATAAGCATGTAGACCTCCGGGCGGAGGGCTCGCGGACGCGGGTTCGATTCCCGCCGCCTCCACCACTTACCAACCTAAGCCGCTGATTTTATTGGCGGCTTATTTTTTGGATTAGGCTCCAGAAGGCTGGATTCGGCTCGGTTTTGTCAGCATTTTGTCAGCCTCAGCAGAGGAGTAAGTTGCTGATATTTTGGCCGGCATGGAACCTCGGGGTTGGATTTTAGTCAGCCTCATCCACTTGAAGTCCAGCGCAAAACCGGCACTCGGCTTTCGCCGCCCACCAGTTCCGCGCCCGCCAAGTGCCTGGCTTCGTGATCTGCGGAATGTAACAGACGTCTGGTTCGTAGCTTGACGGCCACTCGCCTCTACTCTTTATGTATCCACGACATACGGCGATCTGGTGTCCCATAGATCGGATCGTTCCATCCCACCTCGTTAACTCGTTGATTCTTAGAGGCTCCGGATCCGGGATTGGGACGCTCGGCTCGGAGCTGCTCTCCCACCACCCGACCTACAGCAAAATCCGATAGTCACGGTTGTCCGCGTCGCTCGACTTGATAATCCGGTACTCCATTCCGCTGGCCACGGCGATCTGGTGGGCAAAGTCCTTCTTGGCCTGGACCACCGCT
Organism: Thioalkalivibrio sp. XN279; assembly: GCF_011089885.1. Lineage (NCBI taxonomy): Bacteria > Pseudomonadati > Pseudomonadota > Gammaproteobacteria > Chromatiales > Ectothiorhodospiraceae > Thioalkalivibrio > Thioalkalivibrio sp. XN279. Next base: position 352,157 of record NZ_JAANBD010000025.1, read on the forward strand.
GCATCGATTTGGTTGTCGGCTTTGACCTCGACGATGACGTACTTCTCTGTACCATCAACCTCTTGGCGCAAGAAAACAAAATCAGGGTAGTAGCTGCGCACCGTCCGCGAGTCGGGATCGATGTACTGGATGAAGAAGTCGGACTGGCCATGGGTTAGCATCCCAGTGAAATAAATTTTCTTCACGCGCTGCTCACGGAGGAGATCCCAGAACAGCTGGTTCTCCGACCCGGAATCGAAGCAGTATGTATCTAAGTGGAAGCTCTTTGCGCGCTCCTCGTCCTTGATCACGCGGTCACCTCGGCGGACAATCTTGTCTCGGGCAGCGGTGACCTCGTAGTAGCCGTTAGACGGCACCTTAATCAATTCGACCTCATGCTCTTCGGTCTGCTGCGTCTCGTCCAGATCATAAAGCTGTCGGAACAGGCGAGGGATTATCTCGTCGTACAGCAACTCGTTGAACTCATTAGTCATCGCTACTAGTTCGTCCGTTCCTTCCTTGGTCGAGTCGAGCAGCTTCTCAAGCTCCAATGGGCTCCGATTCAGGTAGCGAGACACCTCCGCGACGAGGGTCATCCTGGAAAAGGTCCGCTTTTCACGAACAGCAGTCAGATCGAATGTTTGGCTAGCCGACGCGCGGGGGGCATCGGCGGCGACGAAGCCCTCCCACTGGGTTTCGATGAGCCGGTACTTCTCCACCAGTGCATTCCACACGTCACTGTCGGACCGGTCGAGCCCAAGTGCCTGACCTGGTTTAAGCTTCTTTTCGCGCATGACGTACTGCTTCCGGACGCGCACCAGCTTGATCTTGACTGACGGCTCGACCACGCGCACTTCGACGCGCTCCTTATCCTTGCCGGTCTTCTGTAACTCGTCCGCGCTTATACGGAAGTTCTGCTCCAGCTCGTCGTTGAGCGTGTTGAGGTTGGCTTCCGAGAGGAAGATGTGGCCGGTGTGCTGGGCCTGGCCAATGGCGCGCAGGCAACGCATCGTGGCCTGCAGGACAAACACCTTGGACTTCGGCTCGCGAAACAGGCCCACGCCGAATAGCGAACGGCAGTTCCAACCCTCACGCCCCTTGTTGACCAGCAGGATGAACTGCTTTTCAGAGCCTTCAGTGTCGAGCCGATTGAACTCGCGGATGTCGTCGTTGGTGGTGAGCTTATCGTCGCCAACGTTGACTAGGATGCGCGAGCTCGAGATGCCGTGCTTGAGCAGCGCGCGCTCCACGGCCGGTTTCAGCTCGCTGGTCAGCTCGTCGATGGTGGCGGCGAAGAACGCCATCTTCGGGGAAAGCCCCTCCGGCCGCAGCCCATCTGTTTCGTTTAGGAAACTCTCGATGGCGATGTCGACAAACTCGTCGGTCCGGGTGTTGGCGTAGCCGTGCAACGTCACCTTCTTGAGGTAGGCCTTGTCGATGGCCTCTTTCAGGCCGTAGGCGTAGACCACCTCGGGCAGCACCTCGCGCCCCACGTAGGGCGTGCCGGTGTAGTTGTAGCAGGCCACCACGCGCGTGCCCGCCGCACTCAGGCTGGCGGCGAGGATGTCGATGGTCGTGCGCAGGCTGGTGTCGGTTTCCTTCGCGCCCAAGCCCATGTCCTTGGCCAATGCCTTGCCGAAGGCGTGGTGGGCCTCGTCCACGTAGATGCCGAGCTGTTCAAGCCGGCGCAGCTTCTCAAAGCGCTGGTTGGTGGTCAGCTCGCCTTCTTCTTCCGGCTGGTCAAAATTGTAGAGGTCGGCGGCGTCGGCATAAACGCCGGTGGCCGCGAGGCTTTCGCCAGTCGCGCCGAACAGCTTGTCGACGGGGGATTTTTCCTTGTGCTGGCGCTTGAGGATGATCTTCTGCGTGTTGGAGACGATGATGTTGAAGCGCGAACGATCCAGCGTATCCAGGGAGGTGCCTGCCTCTTCTAAATAGTGGAAACGCAGGTGGGTGGTCAGGAAGTTGACGTACTCCGGCGGCACCACACGCGTCAGGTCGAACGACTCTATTTCCTTGAGCGAATGCAGCACCGTCTTGTCCGGTGCGAAGACCAGCGCGTTGTGGCAGTAGCGCGCATCCTTGCCAAACTTGTTGCCCAGCAGGAACTCATAGAAAATGCAGGTCGCCATGAGGATGGTTTTGCCAGTACCCATCGTCAGCGCGAAGATGTAGTTAGGGTAGACGCGCGAGTTTTTGCGCATCGCCGCGAATACGGCCTTGTATTGATCCTGGGTGATCTTGTCGAACAGGCCCACTTGCCCTGCACTGCCCGACACCACGCCGCCTTCCGCGCGATCTGCAAAGCGGCCTTGTTTTGCAAACCACTGCTCGAAGATCTCCTCGACCCTGGCGTTGCCGAGGAACTCCTTAAGAAAGACATAAATTTCCAGCGCCTCGAACTGCGGCTGGCGCAGGAAGGCCTTGGGGTTACGCTCCGGATTGTTGAAATCAAGGAACTTGCGCGTCAGCTCCTTGTAGTGCGTGCGGATCGTGCCCCGGTTGGCTTGGTAGAACTGCCAGAGGAACTGGAAGAAGGCGAAGTCGAGCGACGCGCTGACCGCCTTGGGCTTGCGCTTAGTCGTCATGGCTCACGCTCCCTTCCCACGACTCGGACAGCAGGTCGGTGATCTTCACGCGGATGGTGCCCGCATCCTGCGGCACCGTGTACGCGCCCTTGACCAGAGCGTTCTTGCCAGGGATGTCCACCACCGCCGGCTGCAGCACTGCGCCGTCGTAGTTCCAATCGATCAGCACCGCCTCGACCAGCTCTTTCCAGTCCTCGACCGATTCCTTCTGTAGCGAGAGTTTCTGCAGCAGGTTCATGGGGTAGAACTTCTCGATGCGCAGTTCGCCCTTCTTGATGGCCACCATGGCCTCCGAGTCGCGCTTGAACTCCAGATCGGCTTTGTCGCGCAGGATGTCCACCACCTCTACGTCGATCTTGAATGGCTTCGCAGCCAGTTCCAGTTGCGCGGCCAAGTCAGGTTCGTGGCCCATGCACACGAGGGTGATTTTCTCGACCGAGCGGTTTGGATTCTCGTTGTGGCGGTGCTGCCACGCCTTTTGGTCGAAGTTGTGGATCAGTTCGTTCAAATCGGCGCGTGTCGCGATGCGGTTTACGGGCATGATCTTAACCATGCGCCCGTCCTTCTCGCCGTCGAACACGGTGCTGAACTCTAGTTTCTGCACCTCCAATGCCTCGATCAGCAGTTCCTTGGCCTGAACAGGATTGTGAAAGATGTCGTAGTGGTTGACGTTGTATAGCTCGAAGCCGGTAAATTGTTTGGTCGCGCCACCAAGGGCTTTCTGGCGCAGGCCATCGGCAACGCCGATCAGGCGCTTGGTGGTCGTCTGGATTGCACCAAGGTTGATATCAGCGCCGATGAAACGGCGACCGAGCTTCATGGCTACGGCTTGAGTTGTCCCGGAGCCCATAAAGCAATCGAGAACCGTTGCGCCAACTGCCGAAGACGACTTGATGATCCGCGCCAACAGCTCCTCAGGCTTCTGAGTCGGGTAATCCTCGGACTCTGTAGAGTTGCTGGAAAGAGCTACAAAGTCTGTCCAGATCGATTGCAACTCCACACCGGGCATGTCATCCGAATACTGGATGGCGTTCGGGCGGCCCTGCCCATCCTTCGCCCACCGAATGCGGCCCTTCGCCTCAAGTTCGTCGAGCGCTTTCAGCGGGCTCTTTTTGGCATCATCGGACAAAAGGTGTTCGAGAAAACTCGGCACTGCCCAGTGCCTTCCTTTTCCAATCGAACCGGGGTTCAGTCCTTTCCAAGTCGCTCCAGACTCACCGCTACGCAAACCTGGTGCTGTGATTGGACTCTCGCGGTAAAGTCGTCCCGAGTCATCGGGCTTGAAGTTTGACTCCAGGTACTCCTTGCTGTATGGCGTGTACTGCTGATCCCAAGAGAACGTGGGCGTCTTTGTGTAGAAGAAGATGGTGTCATGAATGTGGTTGTAAGCGCCACTTCCCGATCGTGCAGTAGTCCGCCTCCACACAATTTCGTTCTGAAAGTTTGACGCACCGAATACCTCATCTAACGCGATTTTGAGGTAGTGCGCTCTTCGATAGTCGCAGTGGACGTAGATTGATCCCGTTCCCGAAAGCAGTTCACGCAACAGGATAAACCGCTCATACATGAACTGCAGATACTCGTCGTTAGTCCAGATGTCTCCGTACTGCTTGTCCTCAAATGAGACGTAGTCAGATGCGGTACTTTTTCCTCGTACCTTGATGGTTCTGCGGTAGTCAGCGCCGGAGTCAAACGGCGGGTCGATATAGACGAGATCAACTTGTCCCCGAAACTCCTTCAGCAGGTGACTCATCACCTGCAGATTGTCGCCCCAGAAAATCTTGTTGCGCCAGCCATCCGCCTCCTCGCCGTGGACTTCCTTCAACTGCGCCGGGTAGTACTGCGTCGAGGTGAACGGACGCTTGCCGCGCCAGTTGAGCATCGGGTAGCCCTTGATAGGTTCAAACTCGTACTTCTCGACGTTGGTGGTGCCACCGTCGGACGTGGACAGTTGCAGGGTTTCCTGCGCGGATGTGTTCTTGCTCATCAGTCGTTTTTCCTGAACTTCCAATTCTTGTTGTCGCAGTAGGCACGCATGTCGCAGCTCTGGCACAGCTTGGCCGGGCGTGCTTTGATCTGGTAGTCATGCCGCTCGATACGCGTGACGATATCGTCGAAGCGCGCGATGGTCTTGCCAATGGCGCGGTCGTCCTTGCTGAAGGAGACGTAGGGGTTGCCGCCGTCCTCGCCAGTGTAGTAAAGATGCATCCGGCTGACCTTTTGGCCGGTGCGCTCTTCCACCAAATGAGCGTACACTTCCAGCTGGCTCTGGTACTGACGCAGGCGATCCCGATCCTTCTCCATATCGGGCTTCTTCTCCGACTTAAAGTCGATGATCTCGACCGTGTCATGCTCGCCACGAATCAGGTCGACGCTGCCCTTGAGGATATACTGGTCCTTGATCAGCGAAATCTCGACCTCGGCTTCCTTGATGCGACCCCAGTTGCCGTTCTCGCGCTCGTAGTAGCGCAACACGTGCAGCAGCGCCGCCTGCTGCGAGGATGGCGCAAGGTAGACGCGCTCCTTCTTGGAGATCATCGCGTAGTTTGCCGAGAACCAGCCTTTGATGGCGTCGAAATTGATGGTGCCTTCCTCGCCGCGCAGCACGGTCTTGTGGATGTCCTCGATGGTCTGGTGCACCAGCGTGCCGAAGAGCATCGGGCTCTCACGGATGGGCGCGAACTCCAGATCCTTGAAGAAGCGATACTGCTCGGCGCAGTTCTCGAACACGTTGATGTGCGAAGTGAAAGAGTACTCGCGCTTGAGGTTGATCTGCTTGACGGCCTCGAAGGTCAGGGCTGAAAGATCGATGTCACGCCAACTGGGGAGCTCGTAAAACAGGCGCTCGAAATACTTCGACGGCGACTTGCCCCGGCCTTGCTTTTCCTGCGCCGCCAGCACGAGCAGGTTCTGCGCACGCGAAAAGGCCGTGTAGAACAACCGCCAGAAGTCGAAATTCTTGATGTGGTCGAGCGGCTCGAAGCGTCCCTTGGACAGGTGGCCACCATCCTCCAGGAGGACATCCAGCGTGCTGTACTGTTTGCGCGGCACCGCCTCCAGCGAGCCGCACACGACCACCGGGAACTCCAGCCCCTTGGACTGGTGAATGGTCAGGAACGAGACGCAACCCTTGGGCGCGTATTCGGCTTCGTCCTCGTACTCGCCGATGCCGCCGTCCCGCAGGAAGCGCAGGAACTGGTTGAACAGATCACGCAGATTTTTTTCCAGCCACTCGGGGTTGAGCACGCTGACAAAGTGCAGGTACTCGAACTTGGTGAGCAATTTGGAGAAGGTCCCAAGGTTGCGCGCGGCGCGCCCTTTGTCCACGCCTTGCACAGCCTCCTCAGTGAGGAAGTGCGAGAACAGCGGGAACTGCAGCAGTTGGTAGAACAGTCCGGAGAAGGAGTAGTCGGTGTTCTGCGTGAGCACGGCGTGGCGCTTGGCCAGCGGACGTGCCCAGTCCAACAGCGGTTTGTTTTCCGGTTTGCGCAGCTCGTCGATGAAGGGCTTGAAGCACTGGTGGTCGTAAAAACCCCAAATGGGCAGCGTGACGCCTTCGGCCCATGCCCGCACCTTGGGGAACTGCGGGAACAGAAAGATCAGCGCGCCGATCATCAGGCGGATCTCCTCGCGCTCGAAAAACATGTTCGAGCGGGGGGAGAACACGGGCACGCCCTCGGCTTCAAGGAAACGTGCGAGCGCCACCACCTTGTCGTTCTTCACCGAGCGGAACAGGAAGGCCGCCTGATTCCAGTCCGAGAGCTTGCCGGATGCCTTCAGGCCGTTGAGGAAGGCCAGCACCTCGGCGTGCCAGTTGGTGCTGTCCCCGTTGTCGTTGCTGGCGGCCAGCCGCACCGCCGTGGGCATGTCGAGAAAGTCGTCCTCGCGCGGGACGATCTGCTTAGCGAAGCGGAAGACGCGTGTGCCGTCGTCCCAGGTCTGTTCCCGCATCCACTCGTTGTAGAAGCGGATGATGTCCGGGTGTGAGCGGTAGTTGACGGTCAGTTTGACCTGCTTGCATTGGCCGTCGTCGAACAGCGCGGGGAACTCCAGAATGTTGCGGATAGTGGCCCCGCGAAAGCGGTACAAGCCCTGGTCATCGTCTCCCACCACGCACAGATTGCGGCGTTCTCCGGCGAGCAGTAGGAGGATGCGTTCCTGGATGGTGTTGGTGTCCTGGTACTCGTCCACCATCAGGTAGTTGAGCTTGTCGCGCAGCTGCGCCAGCACCTCGGGTCGCTTCTCCAGTAGTTGCAGCGCCTCGTACTGGATGCCGGAGAAGTCCAGAGAGTTGTGCTCGTGCAGCAATTCCTGGTATTTGGCAAAGCAGGCGGCCAAGGCACGAATTTCCGGCTCTGGAGCCGCCGCCAACGTGGCGACGTCAAGCGCCTCCTCGCTGACCTTGTTGACCCACTTGAGCAGGTTCTCCGACTGTGCCCATCGGCCCGTCTTGTCATCGCACATGACGAGCTGGGCGTCGGGCAGATCGCGGAAGTCCTTGATGTGCTGGTAGATGAAGTACTGCTGGTCGAACTGATCGAACAGCGTGAAGCTGCGCTTGAGACGGGTGAACTCGCGGAAGTCCTGCAGCAGCCGCAGGCAGATCGAGTGGAACGTGCCAAGGTACATCTCGTTCAGGTTGAACTTGATGCCCAGATCGCTTAGCCGATTGGAGATGCGGGTCGTCAGCTCACGCGCGGCCTTGTCGGTGAAGGTGACGACGAAGAGCGACTCTGGCGCGACAACCTTGTGCGTGATCAGGTAGACGACCCGCTCGACGAGCATGAAGGTCTTGCCGGAGCCGGGCCCCGCAATGATGAGCACCGGGCCATCGGTAGCGAGGATGGCCTCAAGCTGTTGTGGGTTAGCCTTTGACTGGAGGGCGGCGGCGCTGCTGGTCATTCCGCCCGCTCGTCGTCATCCACCATCGCCCTGCCGATGCGGCTGGCGATCCACTTGTCCAGGTCGCCGCGTCGGAAGCGCCAGGTGCCGCCCAGCTTGAATGCGGGAATCTTTCCGCTCGATGCGAGGCGGTAGACCGTGCGCTTGCCTGCCTTCAGGTAGGCGGCAACCTCGTCAATCGTGAGGATCTCATCCGGCTGGTCGCTCATCGGCTTTCCCATGTCATGTGTGCTGCGCTTGGTTCCTGCTATATGCTGTCATGATATTCCAAACTTATGCAGACTTGAGCAAACTTGGCATCAAGATTGGTGCCTGACCCAGAGGGAGTGCCCGTGGCGTCGAACTACGAAACAATTTGCGAGGAGAACCGGGAAAGCTACGGCACAAAAGGCGCTCAGAAGTCTGGGAAGCTGGCCGCTGGGCTGTACGACGACCGCACGCACTTCATCTTCGAGTTGCTGCAAAACGCCGAGGATGCCCTCGGTCGGCGTGGCGAGTGGAACGGATCACGCAAGGTTACGTTCACACTAGCCCCGACCCGCCTGACGCTCTCGCATTTCGGTAAGCCGTTTGACGAGGCAGACGTCCGAAGCATCTGCGATATCGCCGAAAGCACCAAGAACGAGTCCTCCATCGGCCGCTTCGGCCTCGGCTTTAAGTCCGTCTACACCGTTACTGATCTTCCGGAGATTCACTCTGGCGATGAGGACTTCTCGATTGAGAACTATGTCTTTCCGAAGCGGTTGACACGTTCGGTGCGCGCGGCGGACGAGACGCAGATCATCCTTCCCCTTAAGCCGGAGGACGCGAGCGCAGCGCAGGACATCACGGCGGGGTTCCGCCAGTTGGGCCCTAGCGCACTGCTGTTCCTGCGCCACATTGACGAAATCAACTGGAGCGTCGAGGGGGGCGCGTCGGGGTTCTATCTGCGCAACACTCCGGAATCGCTCGGTCCCAATGTCCAGCGCATCACGTTGATCGGCAACGAGGATGATCGGGAGGAAGTGGATCAGAACTGGCTGGTGTTCCACCGCGACATCTTTTCTGCCGAGGGGCACAAGGTAGGACGCGGGGAAATTGCCTTCTCGCTGGTTGCGGTAAAGGACACCCCTGGTCGCTGGGCAGTGCAGCCGCTGGCCAAGTCGGCGTTGGTGGTTTTCTTCCCGACGGTGGTTGAGAGCCACCTGGGCTTTCTCGTTCAGGGGCCGTATCGCACGACGCCAAGCCGCGACAACATCCCGCCCGGTGAGCCGTGGAACCTGCATCTGGTCAAGGAGACCTCCAGCCTCCTGGTGGAAGCGATGCGCTGGATGCGGGACAACGCATTGCTGGATATCGCGGCGCTGCGCTGCCTGCCGCTTGACCGTGGGAAGTTCCCAAAGGGGTCGCGGTTTGCGCCGATGTTTGACGCCGTCCGGCAGGCGCTTCAGGACGAGGAACTGCTTCCAACCTTCGATGGCGGGCATGTCACCGCCCGGCAGGCCAAGCTGGCGCGAACGCAAGAATTGCGCGAGCTGTTCAGCCCGGGACAGGTTGCGGCGCTGTTCGGTTCGGAGGCTGCCGCCTGGTTGTCAGGCGACATCACCCAGGACAAAGCACCCGAGATTCGCCAGTACCTGATGCGCGAACTCGACATCGACGAGATCACGCCGACAAAACTGGTATCGAGCCTTACGAAGGCGTTCCTTGAGGCGCAATCCGACGAGTGGGTATTGCGGCTGTACGAGTTCCTGAGCGGCCAGGAGAGGGCACTGCGTCGCCATCTGGACACTATTCCGCTCATCCGCCTCGATGACGGGACGCACGTCGTCGCTCGCGAGAACGGAAAAGCCAAAGCCTTCTTGCCCGGCACCATTGCCACCAGTTTCCCGACGATGCGCCGCGCGGTGTGTGCGACACCTGAGGTTCGCTTGTTCCTTATATCGCTGGGCATCAGCGAACCTGATCCGGTGGACGATGTTATCTGGAACCTCCTGCCGAAGTATCAGAAGCAAGAGGTGGATGTGGGCGACGATGCCTACGCCTCCGATATAGAGCGCATCCGTGCAGCTTTCAACACCGACTCAGCCGCGCAGAAGGAAAAGCTCCGGTCCGCCCTGCGCGATACCAACTTTGTTATGGTGGTCGACACCGGTGACGATGAAGCCTATGTCGCTAAGCCTAGCGAGGCTTACATCGCGACCGACCGCCTGCAGCAGCTTTTCGCAGGCGTGCCCGACATCTTCATCGTCGACAACGAGTACGACTGCCTGCGCGGTGAAGAGATTCGTGACTTGCTGGTGTCGTGTGGGGCAAGCCGTTACCTCATTCCTGAAGCAGCACGATCGGGACTTGGGAATTCCGAGAAGGAGCAGATTCGCAGAGAAACAGGCCTTGAACGTGCGAGCTGGGAAAACCAGCCAGAGGACTTCACCCTTCGCGGACTGACAGAGCTGCTGGAGTTTTTGCCAAAACTGCAACCCAAAGATGCCGCAGCCCGAGCAAAGGTGCTCTGGGAGGCCTTGGCCGATCTGGAGGCGCGCGGCACTGCTGCCTTCTACGGATCCTACAAGTGGGGCTATTTCCACGAGGCAAAGACTGCTCGATTCGATGCCTCCTTCGTCCGGACGCTCAACCCGGTCGCCTGGGTGCCGAATGCCGACGGCGAACTTGTGCCTCCTGGGCTCGTCGTGTTCGATACCCTCGGCTGGAAGCCCAACCCGTTCCTGCAGACCAAGATCACCTTCAAACCACCGATCATCGATCAGCTTGCCAAGGAGGCAGGCATCGACCCGGCCATTCTCGATCTGCTACGAAGAGACCCCGCTATTGTAGCCGAGCTTACGTCCCGACTGAGCGCGAATCCGACGCCAGAGACCGACGAGCCGCTCGATGGCGACGTGTACGACGGTGCAAAAGATCTTTACGGCGATGATATGCCGGATATCCCGCCGGGCACCCCTGATCCGGACGATGGTGAGGGCGTGGGTACGGGTGCAGGAGGTGGTGGCCAAGGGCGCACTGGTGCGGGGGCTTCGCGCGGGGTTAGCCAGGGCGATGGGAGTGGCCACGGTAGCCGCGGAGACAAAGGCGGTGGCAAAGGCGGCGGGCAAGGAAAGAGGACACCCGGCCATGCCGGGGGGCGGCTGTTCATTTCCTACGTCGGCACGCACCCCGATGATGATGGCCCCGACCCCGATGGCCTCGATCAGGCAGAACGGATGGAGATCGAGGGCAATGCAATCGATCTGATCATTGGTCTTGAGCCAGGACTGCACCGCACGCCGGAAGGCAACCGAGGTTTTGACCTCTTCGAGGCCGACAGTAGTGGCAGGCAGATTCGATGGATCGAAGTGAAGTCGATGACGGGCACCTTGGAAGATCGCCCCGTGGGACTGTCACACACGCAATTCGACTGCGCGCGTAAAAAGGGCGATGCGTACTGGTTGTATGTGGTCGAGCGCGCAACCGATCCGGCACAAGCCCGCGTGCTCAGAATTCAGAACCCCGTTGGCCACGCCCGGACATTCACATTCGACCACGGCTGGCGCGAAATAGCACGAACTACTCCGGCCGGTTGATGTACCAGTCGGCCAAATTATCCAATTCACGCCCTAAAGGCCAAGGCGTCGCTATCTGGCTCAGGCTCGGCAAATGGACGCGGTTCAGTTCCGCGTTCCACCTGACACCGCTGGAGTTCAATAAGTCCTTAACCGCAACCCATCCAGGCGATCTCCTCGAGAACGGTCCGACAATCGGCAGGCAGATCATATCTTCTTCTGAGATATAGGTTTCGACACCGTTGGGATGACCGGCACGTTTGATGATCCCGAAACACAGGTTACCTGTACATTGATTTCTGTACGCCGTCCTCGCTAAGCCCATCTGAACTCACCTGGGACATCGACGCGCCCGTTGCTGCCATGGTATCCAAGCGACATGGGTCTAACGTTGCCGCAGAAGGATTCAGCGAAGTACTTCAGCAGGCGCGATTCGCGCAAAACGGCGATGTCATGCGCAAGGTGACCGATCACCTCCTCCGACACCAGAACGACGAACTTCGCACGTGCACGAGATGCGATCACGTTGAAGCGATTGAGGCTCATCAAGAACTCGTCCTCCTCGGCGATCTGGTCCGGGTCGCCGAGCGAGTAGGACGCAATAATGATGTCGCGTTGCTGTCCCTGAAAGCGCTCGACGGTGTCGACCGACTCGCGGATCGCTTCTGCGAGCGCACCCGTCGCGCCGAAAACCTGCAAGAGCCGCGTAACGATCAGCGCTTGCTGAGCACGGTGCGGTGTGACGACACCAACTGCCTTTCGGAAGAAATCAATCGCCGAGTAAGCCGTCGTCGTGGGCGGGATAGGCTGGCCAGTGCCCGCGTCGTTCTCGTTGCGGAGCTGATCCGCCATTTGGCCGTGTAGCAACAAAAGCATGGACGCGACGGCGTCCGCCTCGAAATCGTTCCGCTGGCTGCTCCTGCCGTCCTCATAGACGAAGCACACTGCGGGCCGAGATGGGTTGAGAATGTCCGCCCACTCGTGCGTCCAGAACAGGCGCGCATCCCAGGTTGCAGGCTGTGCAGTAGGGGTGGGCGAAAGGAAGTTCAGCTCTAGCGCGGGTGAGTGACTCGTCAGCGTCGCTTGGTATCCGGACTGGCGAGCCAGACCCACAATGCAGTCGTTCGAGCGGTAATTGACACTTAAAGGGCTCTCGGGAATCTGGTGTAGCTCCTTCCAGAAGCCGTAGATGGAACCGACGAAATCCTCGAGTCCCTTGGGTGCCTCGGCCTGCTGGATCGGCGAGAGCTGCAGCGGGTCGCCCGCGAGGACAACGCTGCCGCCGTTGGCGATACTAGCGATGGCCAAGATAGAGTGGGCCACGTCCATCTGCGACGCTTCGTCGATGAGAATGAGGTCAAAGAATTCGCTGGTCGCTCTCCCGTTCTCGGTTGTCAGGAGGTTGTGCACTTGCTCCGACGTCGCACCGACAACGACGACTCCATTCGGCTGCTGAAGCCGCGCGCGCAGCGCTCGCAGCACAAGCGAAGGGACGCCTTTGTTCAGTTCAAGGTCGATCGTCGGCGCGATGTTGCCCGGGTTCGCTTGGTAACGGGAGCGAACACGGAAAACATCGCACGCGCCCGGCGCGAGCGCTGCGAGATCGCGAGCGATCTCGAGTAGGACGTTGTCGATCGCCGTGTAGGTGAACGCCGAGACCAACACACGGAAAGGCCGGTTGCTTTCGAGTGCCTCGAGGACCGCGCCCACCGCGATCGCACGCACCGTACGGCTCTTGCCGGTCCCCGGCGGCCCCCAGACCAGGCGCGCCCGATGCGTGAGGGCATCCTGCCATGCCTGCCACTGCCCGTTGTTCAGGGTCAGCCCGTGCGTCGTGAGCTGCGCCCGGACGTTCCCAAGGCTCCGCGAGACCACTGATGTCGCTAGCGTGGCGGGGCTCCACAGGAACTCGGCGGCCGGGACCTGTTTACGCGAACGACGAGCGCGCGCCCCTGCCTGCCCCGTAGCCCTCATCACAAGCGGTTTGCTAGAAGCGATGGTCGGGTTGCCGATGGCTTTCAGCGTCACGTCGAGCTTCTTGGTGAAGAAGTCGTTGTGGACCGGGTCGAGCACGACATTCTGCTCGAGGTTGACCAAGCCCGAGGCTTGGAACTCGTCGAGAGCCGTGGGCCAGTTCAAAGCGGAGGCGTCGAGGGCGATGAGGCCGTTGTTCCGGTCCAAGCCCGCGATGGTCACGCACGTCAGATCTTCAACGAGCGCGTGCCAGTAACGTTTGCCGAGACGCTGGTTCACTGTCGCGTCGAAGGCCGTGTTGCGTACGACGCCCGCGATCTTGCGGTCAAGGAGGCCCGGCGCGTTCTCGGGCACGAGCGCGAACGAAAAGTCTCCGACCTTTGCCTTCACGTCGTGGGAGTCTGGCGAGAGCAGGTACACGCGTCGACCGACCTGCGGCACGAGCCCGAGTCTCGCGAGAGCGTCAGTTTCCGGCTGGCCGACGAGACGCTGGACCAGCCGGGCACTTCGGAACCGGGCTGCGCGTTCGTGCGCGGGCATCGCCCGCACATGCTGTACATCGAGTTCCTCGAGCGCCTTGCTCAGCTTCGTGAAGGCGAACCAGAGCTGGCCATCGGAGCTCGTACTCGGCTGACGAGACGGGGGGCCAATCTGGATCACCGGCGCGCTCTGCGTCAGGCGAGGCTTCAGGTCGGTCTCTAGCCGCTGTGCAACGGTCTCAAGGGCGGACAGTCGCTTTTTCACAGTCTCCACGTAGGTCTGCATCTGCTGTTGCCAATGCCGCGGCGTCGTGATTCGGGACCAGATCTCGTGTGCGCGCTCAGACGGAATCTGGTCGCTTAGCGACGTCGCGAAGAGTGGATGGACGTTGAATGTCGCGACGCTCGCCGGCAGCGACGGCTGGTGGTACAGGCGAGCGACCTCGAAGAGGCTGTAGTAGTGGGGAATGGGCGCTGCCAGCATCGAACGGATCACGTCCCGAACGATCGTGATCGGAGACCGGCGCACTATGGAATCGGGGTTCTCCAGCAGCTCCTCGGGCGGGAATAGCCAGGCTAGGTAGCTGAGGTTTTGGTTCGCGAGGATTGCCTGCAGATGACGCCCGATTACTCTTGTGAGGTGGTCGTACTGCAGAGAGTCCCATATATAGACCTGCAAGCTCGTCTGGTAGTCGGGGCGACGCTGAGGCGTGAGCCCCGCGAGGAGCGGGTTCTGCAGCGTCCGCGCGTCCTGCGTCTGACACCACTGGATGATGTCGTGGATCTCCTGCAGGAAGGCGAGAAGCTCGTGCTCCTCGGAGGCGAGGTCGCGGTCGATGACGATGCGCGCGTTCGACCGCCAGGCTCTGTTCTGCCGCGGCGAAGTCAGCGGCGACTGAAACGCGCGCGGTTCGTGCCAGAATGCCTTCAAGCCGAACGCAACGGTGATGGCGCTTCCGATATCGAAGTCGACCGAGAGAAAGATGCGAAGGTCCGCCCATTTCGGCATGGACGCAGATGAGCCCGTCTGAGCAGGGATCGTGACGGTGCCCGACTGAAGCGACGACGCACGGCCCGCGACGACCGTGCGCGTCGCACGCAAGGTCTGGTGCGTATCGAACACGGGGTCCGTGCCCAAGCATTGCGCGAGCGATTTGACGTGCCCAACGCCGGCCTGGTTCAGGCTGAGGCGCGCGCCCTGCGACACGAATGCGACGCGGCTCAGGTGGTCCTGGGATAGGGCGAGCGGGAGGCAGTGGTTGTCGTGAGGGGCCACCTTGGGATCGTGTTGACTCGGAGGACGATCCTCCCCGAGGTACTCACAGAACGAGCAGCGGTTGTCGACGTGGAATTCAAGCGCACTCCAGTGGCTGGCGAGCGCCCTCGGCAGGTCGGATTGGAAGAAGCGTCGGACGCGGAATGCGAAGACCTCGAATGGCGAGGTCTCGAGGTCCTCCTGCATCGCAGCCCAGAGCTGGGCGGTTGACGGCGTAACGCCCTGCCGCTGGGCCTGACGGCTCGCTTGGACGAGCTTCGAGGCCTCGTGGGTGCCGGGCCACACGGCGGCGTCGGGGACGACGACAAACTGCCCGGCCAGCCCCTGGTCATGGAGCCATCCGGCTAGTGCCATGCTGTAAAAGGCGACCTCGGCAAAGTACGCTGGCGATGGATCGGCGCTCAGCTTGATATCGATGATGCGAAGCTGCCGCCGGGCGTCCCCCGAGGGCAGAGACGAAATGCTCCCGTCCGCCGAAATGAACGAGGGGAACTTGGCAGCGGGCAGAACCTCGATGATGTCGGGGCGCAGCTCGCTGTACTGAAGCGAGTATTGCGTGGCGTGACCGACGACCCCTAGCGCCTGCTGGAACGTTTTCCCGATGCTGAGCGTCGACTCGACTATGAACTTCGTCGGCGTCGTCTTCGAGAGGTGCGCTGCGAGCTGGATCTGCTTATACCGGACCTGACCGCTCTGAAGCGTGTAGGCTGATCCGACGATCGATTGGGCCCCGAACGTCTGCGTGAGATCGTGGAGCTTCTCGGCCTGCCACTCGTCGCCTGCCCTCTGCACCTGCGGCAGCCCTGGCCGAGGCGACTGCGGGTACGGCATCTGGAGCTGTGCGCGCTTCTGCGCGTAGTCGTTGTTGTCGGGATAGAGGTTGAACGCCAACTGCCGAAGACAGTTCGTCCTTATGAACTGGCTCAGCGAGTGCTTCCCAACAACGGGTTCGGTTCGGTTCGGCATTTCGTCTCCGATTTACTGTCCGGCAGCAACTTCGAGGGCATTCCGAAGGCGAATGCCTTGGGCGTCGTCAGCGTGGCCGTAGAGGCCCAGACTTGCGCCAACGAGCGACGCGCGGAACAAGTTGGCGAAGTCGGCGTCGTTGAACGGAAGCCTATCCTGGCGGCGGAACCGATCGCGCCAGCGACGCGCGTTGGCGCGCGCGGCGGCGATCTGTTCCTTGCTTAGGTTCTCGATCGGAGTCGTGGTGGGGCGCTTGCGGAACACGAGGACCGCGTCCCAGAGGCTCGTACCGTCGTGCGTGTGCAGCCCCATACCGGCCTCGCCGGGCATCGGGAGTACCTGCACGGGCTTCAGCCCGCCAAGCGCGAGCGCCTTCGCCATCGCGAGCCAACCCTCGGTCGTGCTGTGCCGGAACGTGAACGCGAGGAGCCCGTGCGGCTTGAGGACGCGACGGACTTCGCTGAAGGCCTCGCCAAGGTTCGCGGCGAACTCCTCGACGCTCTCCTCATTGTTTCGGCGTGCACTGAGCGCCCGCTTCACGAGGATGCGGCGCTTCGCAGCCTCGGGCACGAGCCCCATGTGCTCGAGCCACGGCTGGAAGAAGTCCGACAACTCCGAGTACGTGATGTTGTCGAAGTACGGCGGGTCGGTAAGCACCATGTCGACGGAGTTCGACTCGACGAAGGTGAGCTCGCGCGCGTTACCGCTGAACACTCTGGGTGCAGTCGTCGGCGCCACGGCCTCGACTTCGCGGAAACCGCCCCAGCGCGCGGGCTCCTTCGGCGCCTTGGCGAACGCCGACGCACGCAACACTTGACGGATCGCGTTCGGGAAGGTGCCGCGGCCCGTGCCCTCGAGCCACGGGTTCAACTCGACGGGGCGAGGCACGTGCCGGAACGCCCTGATGCTGAAGAGCGGCGTGAGACGTCGCCACCCAGCCGCGTAGGACGTGAGCATGCAGTTCGTCGTGAGATGGTTGCTGAACGCGAGCCCGAAGGCGCGGCGCTGGTCTTCGGAGAGCTTCTTGATCTCACGCGCAAGGCGACCGAGGTGGAGGAGCTGGCGATCGTTAAAGAGCTGGGACCACCGCCGGTAGCCGTAGTCAGTGAGGCGCGTGTCAGACCGGTACTTGTCCTCAATGCCGTGGAGAGGCAGGAACTCTGGGTCGGCCTCGATCTCCTGTCGGAGCGCCTTGGTGGCTCGCGCGACAGCCGCTTGATGAGCGGCGGCGGCCTTCAGGAAGACACGCTCTTTCATCGGCACGGAACGGCCCGTTGTGCGGGGGGTCGCCTCGATCGCGAACAAGCGCCACGTCGGCGGCACCTCCGTCTGACGCCCCAGTTTGATGAGCGGTGTCCGCTTGTCGCAGTGCGGGCAGGTGTACGTGCCGCTCTGCACGGGCGCTGAGTTGAGCACCGTCTTCGTCTCGCACGACGTGCAGGAGAAGCTCTTATGGATCGCCTTCAGCGAGTGGGGTTCGTGACACTTCCTGCAGAACGCCCACCGCTTCTGGCCAGCCTCCTCGGCGAGGATGTAGTTCGGATGAGCCTCGCCGACCTTCTTGCACGACGGGCACGCGACGATTTGGACCCAGAAGTAGTGGACAGCGGTTAGCTGCGTGCCGTCATGGCCCTTCACGGCATACAGCGGTGCGAGCTTCTTGCCGACGCGCTCCTGGAGTGCGCACAGCGTCGGAAGCAGGTCCTCGAGAGTCGCGGCGGTAAGCTCGGCGGTCGTGACCGCGCAGGCGATGGGGTCGACGTCGACACCAATCGCCGATGCCCCGAGGCGTGCGGCCTCGACGACCGAAGTTCCGCCGCCGACGAACGGGTCGAGGACGGTGACACCCTGAAGGTTCCCTGTCTCGTAGTACGCCTTCCAAAAGTCGGCCGTCGGCTCTGAGATCGCGCCGATGAGCACGGCGCGGAACGAGCACCCGAGGCGCCTTGCGAACCACTTGTGGATCTGGTAGATCGGGCGCGGGCGGCGTCCTTCTCGAGCGGCGAATGCCGCGAGAGACGAGAACGGAAGAGCCCCAGCCTCCAAGAGCGTGCGTTTAGGGAGGCGAGAGTGAAGCGCTACGTTGGCCACGAGATGTCCCAAGAATCATTAAGAGATCTGCTGTCATGGAAGCTTAACTGCCCAACGCTCCGAATGAGCCGCGTTTGACGGCGACCGACCGGAGCGGCGGGAGGGAGTAATCAAGCGTCGGTCTCCATGCAAATTTTATATTTCAGGTAATGGGGTGAAAGTCCAGTTTAAACTTCCGAAATTCCTTCTCGAACGTGGCAGAGTCCAATCCCGCGAGCTCCCGAAAGTCACCAGATCTATGAACTGCCCAGACGGCGCCCCCGTCACACTCCCTGTTTCCGCTGCTTCTCGCAACTTCGGCATCTACTATGTGCACCCATTTGCGTGCCCAGCGTTCACCAACCCAAGCTACCTCGGACGTGCTCGCCAAACCGGGGCACTCCACGCACCTTGTCCCGGTGAGCGCGAAACCTGGGGCACGTCAATCGAACACTGGCGCTAGGTTACTCGCCCTAGAAGCTCTGCCGCCCGCCGGTGGAGCTTCCTCCATGGTCCGTTCTGAACGCGTTCCGTACGGTTGAGTAGTACCCTTAGCGTCTCCGGACCCAAGGCATCTAGACAACCATCGTTTACCTCCGCCCACCCATTCGGAAACGAAGCGGGCTGGTAGATCTCACATAGAGCCACATTGGCCAATCTTTCAGCTGGATCCAGTTCGCACCACTCCTGAACCAGCCGGGGCAACGGATGAGCTCGTCTAGAGTCAACGACCTGCTCCCATCGCCTCCTGGCCTCTTCCGCCTGAACTCGCTCAGCCTGGGCAACCCTCTCTCGGTTTCGCTCGACGCGACGCTGCCACCGCAACCGGTCTCGATTGTCCGCCTCCATCTCGACACGTCGAGCCCGCTCGATTTCGACCGCTTGTCTACATGCTTCGTGGAGTGCTGCCTTAAGCCGGGTGAGTTTATCCGAGCTAAAAGGATCTCCAGAGAGGAGGCCCAGTGCGAACCGTGCGAAATCCGGCATTGCCGGACTCACGAATTGGGGCGCTACGATTTCGCAAAGAAACTCCGCACCTAGCTCAGCATGAACGAAAGCCGCCAGTTCTTTAGCGGTCTTTTCGTCGTGGGCATCGATGCTTTGCTCAAGAGCCGGCCGGAAGTACTTCCTGACCCGACCAGGCCGAGGTGCTGCAAGCAAGTACGCAGGCAGTGCGGCCCGGTTATTCACATGCAGATTCCTGGCCACCTTGGGACCACGCAATGCCATTCCACCGACGGGAAGATTTCCCCGACAAAGGGCTTCAATGGCCTCACGTGGAACTCCCTGTTCAGCGCTCAAGAACTCGAGCGCTCCCCAAATGGTCGTCTCCAGGAGTCGACTAAGCTTCGTCTCGGCGTTCCTGACACCAGACTCCGGGGAGTCGACAAAATTTGAGCCACTGTCCCGGACCGAGGCCAAGACGCAAGCGGTCGAGCTATGTAGCTCCCTGACAAGTGAGTCTAGGATCGGCACCCACTCCACGGCGGATTGACGCGTCGGCCTCTGATTCCTCGCCGAGTGCGCGGTCTCGACGAGTTTTCCTACTACCGCAATAAGGACCTTCGCAATGATCCATGGGTCTCCTGCGTAAAGGCTAGCGAGCCGATCTGGAGTCCGAGCACCAACGAAAAGTCGCGACAATAGGAAATCAAGTACCGGCGCCCCATCGGGATATGAGAGGGCCCAGCGTCGAGCGAGGGCGATCAAGTCACTCTTGTCGCTTGATTCGTCGACCAACACCCGCACGAATCTTTCGACCAGGTGGTCCGGAATGGTTGATGGGTCGACGGCGCCAATTGCCGCGAAGAACTCGCTTTCTGAGCAGGACGCCCGGGTTCGCTTTAGTAACTTGTCCAGGGTGCCGGGCCCAACGCAACATGGGCACAATTTCTCGGCAACCAAGAGTGCCGTATGGATTTCCGTGGTGATCCTTTTCATCCGACTACCCTTCGTGGAGCTCTCTAACATTACCAACCGGCCCAAACTTTGACCGTGGCAAGCGGCTCAGTTAGTATGCACCGGTGTGCACCGGTACACAATACAGCATGGGGACCCACTTATGACGCGACTTGGAGAGGCCATACGCTCAGAACGTAGAAGTTTGGGGCTATCGTTGAGGAAATTAGGAGATCTTTCCGGGCTCAATCATGGTTATCTGAGTCGCGTCGAACGCGGTGTAGTCCGACCCAGCCGCGAAAAGATCATTCGTATCTCCGATGCTTTTGTTCGTGCAGGGGACTCGCGGCTTGCAACACAGGAGCGAATCAGGCGCAAGATGCTGGTGGCGGCCGACTTATGGGACGAGTTTCTTCCCGACCCAGACGACACGAGAAACCGATTCGCTGCGTTACTCCGGCGTGAGGGATATCAGGAAAAACAGATCGAAGCTGCTTTAGCATCCGTCTCACCCCAAACGATGAGCCGAGTTTTATCCGGCGAAGAACGGATTCAGAAATATCCAGTATCAGCCCTTACCAACCCGGAAGCGAAGTTGGACCTCTCTCAAGAAGCTGTTGTCATCCCGGACTTTTCGTATACGTTTGGGGCCGGGCTGCGTGCTCAAATCTTGGTTTCAGGCGAGTTGACCGACGAACAACAGCGCGTGCTGGAAACAGTCGCCAAACTGATCCATCAAATCCTGCCCCGACCGTCTTCCACGACCAGGAAAAAAGAAGCGCCCTAGATTCGGGATTCGCCCCACCGCGTTGAGCGCAGAAGTGTTTCGGGTCCAGAGACGACCTTCCTTTTCTTTAGAACGATAGCCGCTATCCGCGCACCCGCACTGCAAAGCCTTCGCGACACATAGAGGCGATATCCGTGCGAGTCACCTCGTATGTCAGGGGCTTTCCCTGCGGCCGGCGCCAGCCTGTCGAACCCATGTGGTCGTGGAAGTCCGCCACCGATATCTCTCCCATTCTGGCAAGCTCGTGCCAGAAATCATGAATCGGCTGGTATTTGTACGAAGAAGAAGGTTTACGTGCCGCCCTGATCACGGTGTCTGGTCTGAGAGGCGGTTGCCGCCCCCCTCCGCCTGCACCAAGGCCTTGTGCTACGGCAGGAATCTCTGAATCTGTGTCGACCGGAGTCTCATCTGGCACCTCAGGTCTCTCAGGTTGGCGACCAAATGCCGCCCCCAGCCATTCGGCCACGCGCTGCCACTCCACGTTCGACACGCGTGCTCCAGTGGGATGAATGATGCCCAAGACGGGGATCCCACAGGCAAACCCTGATGCGGCAATGCGCCGGCCTCCGGTTCCCGTGATTTGGCTCTCGGAGACACCAACCACCTGATCGAAGACCCCCAAGCCAAGAGCGAGAACGCGTCGTGGTTGCAAAACGGCCATGAGTTTCTCGCACTCGGCACTGCAATAGGCCTCAAGGTCTCGCCTTATGGATGCCGGATTGTCCTGCCATCCCAAGCCGGTCGGATGACGCCCCAGGCTCTTGCTCTTGAAGAACAGCCGGTTGGTCCCGACTGACTGCGCGAGGGCGCCCGGGGCGCCTGCCGACTCGAAGAGCGATCGCAGCCGGACAGCCAGCGGCCAGTGCTTCGCCAGGTACTCGTTCTTTCTTGGCCAGGTAAGCACCTCCGCATCGTAAAGATCGCTGGTGTTGAAGCCCGGATTGCTCCCGATAATCATCAACTCTGGGTTCGCGACAGGAGGCCCGTAGAGGATGCTGTACCGGCACTCCCAGGTCGCATACCGGCCCTCCAGCCCTCGCCACAAGGTATAGGTGCGCTGGTAGAGGTCGGTGCAGTACTCACCCAACATGCTGCTGTCTGTTCTCATCTATATGGAAACCTCGTTGAAGTCATGGGATCCGACTCATTCAATCGCTTCCTGCGGGACCGGCCCTAAGTTCCTGGGAGCAATCGAGCCCAATTAGTTCTGTGGATTCAAGGAACGTGGAATTGCTTCAATCCCGCCAGTTATTCAACCTGTCATGCGCCACATGACGTTGATCGGTTCTTGGCTTGCAAACGCCGGCCCGGCGCCAGCTGTCGTCTGAGGTCGCGCCCGGCGGCTTTGCCATGCGCGCTGCTAACGTGCTGCAAGAGGCGTCGAAGTGTATGCACCTTACGTCCGCATATGGGACAACATGATTTAAAGTGAGCCCGCAGCAGGTGCTGCTTGTACTTCCTGCGCCCCACGAGACTGTGACATGCCCGACATCGAATGAGTGTCTCTGGTCGCTTTTTTCTAAGTGTCGGTGGATCCTTTGGTGGATAGAGAATCGCGAATTTCTTGGCATGGTCCGGATAGAGCCGGGTCAGATCAGGGGAAATCGCGATCCGAGCAGGTTGCTCAGGCATCTTCGCCTTGTCCCAGCGATTCTGCTTCTCGTGATCGAGCTTGGTCATAAAAAAGTCCTCTCGATGCGGCGAGCATCAGCTAAATTCTGTATCACCTACGGCACGGGGAACCCCTGGCTAATCATCATTCACGTCCGATGTCGCGCAACGCCTTTCTGATGGCTTTGCGAACCTGCTGCAAGTCGGCGCAGAACAATTCTTTCGCATTGATACTTTTGCCTTCCTTTCGGTACGAACCGTCTTGCCTGAATCGCTTCAGGGCTCTCTGTGCTCGGGTCTCCACGTCGCCGGCTCGGTCCGTTTGGAAGCTCGCTTCAAGCACCCAGTCCACGGCTCCGCCATATTTCTCTCGCGACAAAAGCTCAATCCGGGCCCGCGGATCCACCGCCGTTCCGACCTTTCTGCATGCCAGTTCTGTAGAAAACGCCACGTAGACAAAGCCGGGGGAACGGTGCCGTCTCGTGTAGCCGAGTGAATGCGGATTGCACTGAGCGCACTGGCCACCCGACACTCTCAGTCGGTGCCCAAATGCCCGACATGGCGCTCCGGCGATGCTTACTAACGCGTTCGTTGACCGCATTCGCTGCCTCCATTCAGTGCGAGGCAATCCACTCAGATCCTCGATTGAAGAAGCTGGGATGCCGTGATGAGCGATAAAATCGCGCTCGATCTTGTTCAAGCGAGCCATCTACTTGCCCTCCGTGACGAAAGTCTTTTGATCCATCAGTTTTTGGTACGACGTCGCCGTCAGGCCGCTCCGAATGCCAAGGACCTGTGCTAGCCACTGCACGAGACTTGCCCACTCAAGTGCGGCCAG
Source organism: Thioalkalivibrio sp. XN279 (assembly GCF_011089885.1). NCBI lineage: Bacteria > Pseudomonadati > Pseudomonadota > Gammaproteobacteria > Chromatiales > Ectothiorhodospiraceae > Thioalkalivibrio > Thioalkalivibrio sp. XN279. Next base: position 375,065 of record NZ_JAANBD010000025.1, read on the forward strand.
ATGCCTGGCGTGGTCGCTCAGATCGAGATCATGGAGCCACGTGACAATCCGCACCTGCCCGTCAAGGAAAATGGCTCTCGCATGCCCCGACCGCGTGGGAATTTGCACACACCCCCTCCCCTTCACGAGCGCCCCGTCAACTAGAGGCTGAAAATGCGCTTTCATGAAGAAGAGCGCCAAGAGTGCGGGTTTCAGTTCATCCGCCCATGCGGCGACCGATAGCTTTTTTCCCCGCGTTGCGAGCCGCTCCAACGCATGGGCAGTGATGTGAATCCCTGTGGATGTCGCCATGGACTGTCGCGTGCGGTAATCAACCGAAATCATCTGCAACACCAGCCCTTGGGGTCCTGTGGTCTCAGGTAACGGCTCTAATACCAAGTGGTCGATACGAGCACGTCGTCCACTTGAGACCACAGTGGCTACGGACAACGGGCCGGATGTTCTTTGGAAGGTATTAAGCCAGTACTTCGTCCAGGGTCGGCGCCGGACCGGCGCCCGCCGTGCGGAGAATGTGGAAAGACGCTCAGAAAGCTGCCGCCTCGCTTCGGCACATTCGGCTCTTCGGATCCCACGCGCGTGGGTAGGGGTGATTACGCCATACATAGTCCGCACTCCCAGAACAATGTGATGAGTTCTGGGTTACTAAACGTAGATCGCGGGAAAACATCAGGACTTTGCCTGTCCAAGCCCAGCCGAAACCGGTCAGATGGGGAGCGCCGGGACTGTTTTCGTCCCGGCGCACGTCGACAGCAGCGGCATTACCTTATTGTTTTAATTGGTTTTTTCTGGAACAAGCAGAATCTCGACCATGCCATCATGCGGCTGGACATCGAAACCGTTCGTTCTTAGGGCTTCCAGGTAGGCATCGTGCGCCGGGACACGTAGCAGGACGCGACCATCCGAAAGTGCCTGAACCGACACTTCGGGCAGGGCCGGCGCTGCTTCCCCGGTTTGAGAACCGTCAGGTCCCCTACCCGCCCCGCCGTTGCCGCGCGCCATCCATGGCGAACCTGCTGATTCCAACTCATCGCGCAAGTAGCGAGCGGCTTCACCAGGGTCAGGCACCGGCAGCACCAGAGCAAACTTGCTCACCAAAGGACTCGACTGTACCGCTGGCTCTGACTCGGTTGAGGCTGGGGTCTTTTCAGAGACCTGCATGGGAACAAGCGGACTGACCAATATCCCGATCGCGCCAATAGTCGCAGCTAAACCGACCACGGGGGGCCAAATTGTTCTGCGGTGCTGGACCCTGTTCTTTCGCTCTCGAGCAACGGCAAATTGGATTCGCTCCAGGGCCGCCGGACTCGGCTCGGGGACAGACCGGTCCATACGTTCTGCCCTCCGCCGAATTGCATCGCGAACTGCACTCGCGGCTTGCGCATCACCGCTCGCAAGCTCCGTCGTTGACTGGCCCCTAAGCACCTTTAGCCAGTCATCAGAAGTCTTGTTATCCGGGGAGGTCATACGGGGTCAGTAAGCAACGACAGGCAGGGTTGAAGAAAATCTTTAAGCTTCCGCCGACATTGGCTCAGGTATTCAGTCGTCGCGCGAACGGTGCGCCCGATCTGCTCCGAGATATCTGACATGGTATAGCCCTCAACCCAGAGCGTCAGTGCGTAAGCACTCTCAGGCCAGACTCGCCCGAAATATTCCAAGCCATTTGCCACGCAGTCTCTCAATTCGTCGCTCTCGGTCAATGATTCCGGTCTGAGCTCGAGCCGGTCAGGTTGGGAAGCGACATCGTCGGAGACTTGATCGCCAGCCTGCTCGAACCGGCCCGCTCGATGGCGATGATAGTCATATAGACAGTTACGTGCGATGGTCCAGATCCAAGCCCGTGCCGTGCCTTGTTCAGTGTAACCCGATGCCGATCTATAGATCTTTAGGATGGTTTCCTGCAGCAGATCTTGAGCATCCTCGCCACTCACCCCATGGTGCACGAAATACCTGAGCATCCTGCTTGCATACTGCTCGTAGAGGTTCTTAATCGCGAGCTGTTGCTCCCGCTTCCCGCGACAAAGAGCGGCGATAATCTCCGAGTCGGTCATACACGACTACCATATGTGAACCATGCAATTATTGCTCGGTCCGCTTACAGATACTATCCGTATCATTTTCAGGGACTATCACCGCGGAACATCATGAGCACGTCCTACGAAATACCCGTCGTCATGGATTGGCCGAAGGGCTTTCGGATACGGGTCCGGCTTTTCATCCTCTCTTTCCTTGCATTGGCGACGCTATCCCCTCTATCCGCCGGGGGCACAGTCCCGCCTGAACCTGTCGGCGACACGGCCCGGAGGCTTTACGTATCAGGCAACCCGATGCAGGCCATTACTATTTGGCAGGATGAGCTTGCATCACTGCTGGAAAACGAGCCGTCTCTGGAGGATATGGGGTTTGTGCGAGAGCTGGCTGAGACCTGCACTCTCGCCCGCCATGTACATTGCATGCAAAACATCGTCCGCTCGATCCAGAAGGTACAGCCGGCATCTTTCGGGGACCAAGACAAGCTGCTCTTTTTAACTTTGCGGGCGTACGTGCTGAATCTCTTTACTCTGCACTTTGCCCCCCACTCACAGATAGAAGGCGCACTTGCTGCCCAACCCGCCAGCATCGCCGAGGTCCTTTACTCTGATCCTGGTCTCTACATTGCGGACCAGTTCGTCAAGAGCCAAATGTGGCTTTCGCTGGGACGCACAGAGAATGCCGAGAAGGCGGCGGATCGGGGGCTGCTTGCCCTTGCTGCCCTGAAGCCTTCGGCCCGCAGCTTCCGCCAGTACGCCTATCTGCTCGCCACTGCTATTGATATTGAATTGAGAGCGGGGCGCCTGGTCGAGGCCGATGGCTTGATGCACGCGGCATTGCCCCTCCTACACCAGTACGCCTCCGCACCTAGCCTTGAGTACGCACTCCTCAAGGCGATGGAATCAGAGCTGAACTTCGCGATGGCCAGGCCAGATGAAGCCGCTTCTGATGCCCAGGAAGCAATAGATGGCCTTGGAGCACTCGACATTCCCGCCTCACGGTTCACGGATCGGAGAATTGTGCTACGCGCCATCCAGGCAGGTGCCTGCGTGATCACTGGCGCTGAGCCAGAGTGTCTGGAGTACAGCCTTGGTGCGATGCGAGCAGAACGCGTTCATTACGGACCGGCGCCGCCACCCGACGAACCGGATCACTTTGAGAGCTATATCACGCCCATCGAGGTCCTCGCACGGGGTGTCTCCGGCACGCTAGAAGATGCGGATGCCGATTGGCGGAATCGGGCGTGGACCGTGCTCCATAGTCCTTGGCGATTTGACGTCGATCTCGAGCTCTCAGCAGCGAGATCCGTGGCCATTGGAATGCTTTCCGCCGATGACCCTTCCTTCGACCATGTCAGCTACGCCAGACAAGCCATAGAGACTTTACGCCAGAGCATTAGCGAGGTGCATACGATCACTCCCGGAATCCTGTTTGATCCAGGGCTGTATCGAAAATTCATCGCCATCGCGAGTGCCAGCCTGCTTACTCAGAACAGGACCGCGAGGGGTTTAGATGCCGAGCTTGTGCTTTATGCAGTGGAGTACTCAACACGCGGCCTGCACTCACGGCAATCCGATGCACTTGCAGAAATCGCCGCCGCAACGAACTCCAACGTCAGGAAATCTGTGCATACCGCCGCACGTCTGAGATCCAAGCAATCCCACGTTATCCGCCAACTTATCGCGAGAACTGTTGATTCACATGAATCACCTAAAGGCACAGGGGCACCTGAGCCTCTCGCGTTGGATTCCGTCAAGTATTGGTCCCTGGCCGACACTACGTTAAACCGGTACAAAGCTGCCGAGACTCTGCTTGCGAGGTCTGATTACCAAGAACTTCCCCTCGTGCCAAATATGACGGACCTTCAAGCGCACTTGAAACCGGGTGAAGTTCTTCTTGCATTGGGTCTGGCGCCGGATGGAACGATGAATTCCGTCTGCATCACGGAGGATGACGCCACAGCTATCCAATACCACATCGATCACGAGCAGCTCGCGAAAGATCTCAATACACTCAACTCCGCATTGGTGGCCGATCATCCGCCTAGCCTCATGGCCGACAGTACGTACCCCGTGCAGGAGGCGATAAGGGTCTACAACGCGATACTCAAGCCACGGCGACATGGTCCCGCTCAGTGTATTGAACCAGGGATGACAGTGTTCATCGCACCGTCTGCCATGTTCGCAAATGCTCCGTTGGAGGCCACGCTAGCCTCGGAGCCACCCAGGGACAATTTCGGCTGGCTTTTGGGCGAAGCGCCCTGGGCTCTACGAGAGAATAGTTTTGTCTATGTCTATTCGGTTCGTGGCTTCCTTGCCCAACGTCGTATTCTAGAAATCCCAAGAGTTGGAACGGGAACATTGCTCTCGATCGCGGACCCCGCTCTCGATGGCTCCCTGCCGTCCGGTTCGGAAGCTTTGGCGTCAATTACACGTCGAGCGTCTCCGAAGATGAGCCAAGATGGGCTGGCCGCACTAGCCCGGATCCCAAACACTGCGCGAGAAGCACAGAACATCTACAACTTGCTGAGCAACCGGGGCAAACTCATCGTCGGTCCAGCAGCGACAGAAGAAGCCTTCCGCACAGATATCTTGAGTCGCTATCAGTATCTCCATTTCGCCACCCATGGCCTGATCAGAAACGATGGCGGAGACCTTGGTGAGTCGGCACTGGTCCTAACCCCCGTTTCAGAAGCCAATCCTTGGAATGACGGACTTCTAACCGCATCCGAAATAGCCGACCTGAATCTTGCTGCAGATATCGCGGTGCTCTCCGCATGCAATACCGCGAATGTCGATACTGAGTATTTCAGTTCAGAGATTCAGGGTCTGACCACGGCTTTTGCCACCGCCGGAGTACCTGCTGTCCTCGCGTCTTTCTGGCCAGTAGAAACTTTCGCCTCAGAAACGCTGGTAACTTCCTTCTTTACACATTTCACGCAGTCCGATCGGTCTGCTGCACATGCGCTGACCCGTGCCAAACTCGAATACCTGGAAACTAGCAGGCGGGCGCTACAACATCCTCGACACTGGGCGGCATTCGCGATGCTAGGTGATACGTTCCGGACCCACGCACCCGAGGCACGCCCCTCGACCTTAACGACCCTCCAGGAAGAGGGAGCGGTTCTGGAAATGGCAACGGTCACCGGATCTGCAGACCTCGTGGCAAGCACGGTGTTGGACCGGGGCATCGTGCATCGCATTGGTCCCTCACTGGATCTCACGGAAATACTGAAAGACATTGCCCCTCGGGGGGTAACGACAACGAGCCAGGATGAGACCTTCGTGTTCGGCGCCGATGCGGCCACACTTCCGCAGTCTCTTACCCCGGTCATTCGCCGAGTCTATTCCGCGAACGAGGAGCTTTTAACTCAGTCTTTCCAACTTCAGACGAAAACCGGTTTGGCCAACTCAGTAGCCCAGGGCCGCGATAGAACCATCGCTGTCCTGATCGTTCAGAGTGTTGCAAGTCCAAAGCCTGACCAGCTTACAGATAGAAAATTCAGGTTCTTGGTCGAACTCGTGAAACCCGATGGCCGGTCACCGGAACCGCATCAATTGGCGTTGACCACCCATTACTCTGACGTGGCAGCCGCCAAGATAAGGGCCTCTTCGGACTACATCCTGGTTTTCGTAACGCCCCGAATGCCGGAAATCAACGAAGACGCGCGCAGTCTAACGTCGTTGAATACGCTTACGCATTGTGCGCCCCCCCTCTCGACACATCTTGTTTGGCTCAGTTCGGACGGGGCCCAGATGCTGGCTCAACACGTGCTTGAGGACGTGGCGGTTCAGGATGTCATCACAACCGAATCTGGCCAATTTATCGCAGTTGGCAAAGAGATGTCGCAGTGTGGCGTGAACGATACGCTCGTGATGGGCGAGCTATCACCAGAGTCCTCATCATGGCGGAGGCTTGTCTTGGATGAGGCACCCGGTTACACGATTTCCGCCAAGTTCGCCGGGCCGATCGAGAATGGCCACCTACTTCTGGCGGTAACGCGGGCTACCGCAAGAGTCTCTTCCGAGGTCTTGTTCGCCCAGAACGATACCGATTGGCGCACTCCGGATATGCCGTACGCACGGCCATGGATTGCCGAGTCCGAGGTCTTTTGTATCGCACCGGATGAAGCGCCCCTGAACTCACTCTCTCTGAGTTCAGGGATTGGTGTCTCCGGGCTTGCGATTGCGTCCCGAGGTAAGGATGTCTTTGTCGGAGGCAGCCTTAACGCTCGCCCGTTCGTTTTGGGCACGGTGGCGCCCTGCCACTGAGTTTTGGAGGCATGGCTACAGCTAACAGCGAATTGGACGCATTAAAGCTCACGGAGCTGACCTCGAGCCGGCTGGCATTCGCCAGATCGTCCTCCCCCCAGCGCTTGTCTCAAATGATCTGCTCTTCCGTAAACCTCGACTTCTTTATGTACTCATCTTTGGTTGGAGGACCCAAGAAGCCAGCTTCGTCCAGTTCTAAGATGGCGTCGAAAAGCGGGGGGACGTCACCGATAAAAATCGGACTACGAGCACCACATTCTCGAGCGGCTTATCTAGGGGTCTTTTCCCGCGGCAGAAATACCGGGTTTCCCGCGTCGCGCATGGCTAGGAGTAAGGGCGCACGGCCCGCTGCTACCTCAATTCCCATCACGAAAGATGTTGAATCGGGCTGCTTGATACTCACGTAACTCCCGAAACGCTTGTGCAGATGCCCCTAGGTAGGCCTCCCGCAGTCGGGCCTTCAACGCCACCTTCTCCCTCTCAACTTCACGAAGCATTTCTTCCCGCATCTCCTCACGATGAAGGCTTTCGTCCACGAAATTAAAAGCGGCGTCAGTTCCTAGCCATGTGGCGGCCAATAGCACCGGAACGCAGATGATGGCGTAAGGGCCGCACGCTAGACCTGCAGCACCACCGGTGGTCATCGTGGCCGTCCTTGTCGCACCTTTGGCCGCAATTGCAGACATTGCGCGTTTCATCGCCAACCCATTGACCATTCTTGCGCCCATTCGGCCATTCAAACGCGTACTCAGAATGCCTGCGCCCACTCCGATCCCGACCAGCGACTTATTGAGATGATCCTCCAGTCGCGCAGCGGGCTGCTGCAGCTCGACGCAGCTGGCCTCTTGGATCAGTCGATCGACGACAGCATCGTGTCCGCTATAGGCCGCCTTCACTGATGCCTCGAACTCGCCACGGATTCCGTCCGCAGCATCTGCAATTGCTGGTGCCAATGCATTACGCACATAGGAATCCACCTTCGAGGCCATGTATCTGTCAAACGCATCGGATTCCATAGCAGACGCGGCAAGGTATCCGAGCTGCGCATACTGCCCCTCAATACTGAAGTTCCAATCCAGGAAGCTATCGACTGCCTGCTCAGTTCGCTCGAAAGCAGCGTCTATGCGCTCATCGAGCAGGGCAAGGATTCGTGCATCAAGCTCAGCTTGCCGATTGACAAGCTCCTCTGAGGCGCGTTGGGACGCGGTTTGGACGCGACTTGAACGACGCGCTCCGCAGGGGTCCGTAGGAAGAAGCTGGGAAATTCCTAAGTTCCCTGAATCCGGCCATTTCGGCAAACGTGTACCGCTGTCATGTAGACCATAGAGAATAGCCAGAGCTGCGCCGAAGCCCATTAGCACTGCTCCCTTCGGAACCCAGCGGGCCTGCGTGTCTAGCTGCACCGTCGATAACTTAGAAAACAGCACGACTATTCCAAGGAAAACCTGCCAGACCGCGCCAAGTTTCAATGCCATCCACGCGAACGCTAGTCCGGACGCCAAAAGAAGCGCGGGCCCCTTTGCGACGGCGCTGGCGAGCTGGATCGCATGCCATACCCCAGCGGATATCGCACTATCCAGGCCCAACAACCAACCCACGGGAGCCCATTCGGCCGCCCGATATCCCTTCAGGTAGGCCGCTTGGAGGAGATCCGGCCAGGACAAATGACTCGACACCGGGACTTCTACCCAGAACACCTGCATCAACGCGACCACGAGCGAAACTAGGGCAAGGTTGGACCAGAATGCGATTCGCAAGATCACTGCAAGCCGGTACTCAGGCGCTACGTCGTGACCCCAAAGCCTTGATGCGATCCCGAACACCAATAGGAAGCTGGGGACGCTCACAATGATGACTAACCATTCATGGAGATCAAGTTGTGCCGTTAAAAGCAGCGCCAGGAGCGACGTGAACAAGGCTGTGAAGATCAGTCGAACGCGAAGCAGGTTCCCACGCCAGAACCATCGCCGAAAGCGGCTCTCTTCAACCGTGACGTGAGAAAGGAATGCTCGACGATTGAGGACACAAATTGGCACAAGATACTGATAGACGAGGCAGCCAAGCAGCATGACGACGGCCCCCACCGTCATGGGACTCATGTCTGAGACCGGGTAGGAATGCAGTAAGCCCAATGCGGTCGCGATTCCGAAGAATGAACCTAGCCAAGGATTTACTTGGGGTTTCGCGATATCTTTCGATTTAGAGGCCATGGTCATTGCTCCCCCAGATCCTGGATGACGCTGGATGCTGTCGCGCCGCGGTCGTCGAACGTGCATTCAGGACTCTTCCGATACATCGGGGCGTTCGATGATGTATTGCAGTCCTTGGTAGCAGAGCCAGCCGGTGCCCCCTACGGCAACCACGCCACCGGCAATCGCCAAAGGCACCGCCCACGCGGGCGCCGTGCCGATTCCAAACACCGCGAGCGCGGGGCCGGCCCAGCTGCCAATCGCCGCCCCTCCGACTGCGAATGGGATGGTTCCCGGCATCGCGATTCCACCAGTGGCTATGCCCACGCCGGAACCGACCATGGCGCCGGCGCCGCCGCCGACGGTAGCCCCTATGGCGCTGATCTTTGCCGTTGACAATACGGGCCCCGCTGCGGCCGCAAGGCCTTTGATCGTTGCCGCAATGCCCACAACAGACACTGCACTCGAGCCCAGAACTCTTTCCTTCTTGTTCATACAATTTCCCTCTTTTGTGGCAGACCCAGTCCGTAGATTCGATCGCGTTGTCGCGCTTTACGCGGAACGTTCAATATCCAACTTCTTTAGTCCGACGCTCCTCGGAGTAATCGCAATCAAGAAGATGGCCATCAAGACAACCACCCGCTGGATCAGGATCAAGCTGGTACTCAGCCCGAAGCGAGCGCCGTAAAGCAGCAAGAAAATGGTCTTAGCGCAGAAAAGCTTTGCGAGCACTTGAGTTCCCCTTTATCCGTTTTGTTTCCCGTTTTGAACTCGCCCTTCCCAGCGAACTCCTTCGACGAAAGATAAGGCGACATACACATCAACGATCCACCTCGAGAGCTTTTTTAAACTTCTATGAGCAGCGGAAGGAACTGAACATATTCGTCAATTGAAACGGGTCCCCCATCCGGATTTTTAAAAGCCCCTTTGGATGAGCGAGATCAGGACGGGGGCACAAGACAGGATGATCCGGCTTGCGAAAAACGTGAGTCCTTGGAAAAAGGTCCCGACGCAAATCAACTAGACGGCCAAAAAGGTCTTTTTTCAGTTTTTTATAGATCCGAGACATGAGTGCTTCACGCCGGCGGCTTTCGAGGGACGTGGCCGTGATCTCGCGCCCCTGAGCACCAGGGGGTTTTCGGATCAAAAAGGCAGAAAAAGCACTCCTCCGTTGACGAAGTAGCTGATATATTGAGCTTTCGCTACACAAGGAGAGTAAGCATGTTTCGGGCATCCATAGAGGCAGCCGAACCGGCCGCGATGCCAACATGGTTAGCTGAAGAAAAGGCATCAGGGATGATTAGCTTGTGCCTCCAGTCCGCGTTGGTATTCGGCAGTGACCGACGCACACCGGTTCGATTCCGCCCCATAGTCCAAGTCAGGCGTAATGGTCCGCTAAGGGCCGTACTACCGTGTACGACCAAGAAATCTCGGACATCGACTGATTTCTTCGCTTTGACGCCTGACAAAACATTTTGGACCCGGCGTCGTAGTGACGGTGAAGAGAGCAAGGCCTATTTCCGCTACGAAGTAATCGACCCGTCTGCCGTCGGGGCCAGCATAGGGACGCTTACTCAAGGTGGGCGTATTGAACTGATGCGGTGGCTTCAGGACTGCCACACCAAAGGCCCCTGGCATGAGTAGCCTCGACTCTGAGCTGGCGCATTTGTGGTCGCAGCGCCATGCTCATGACCCTCGCGTGCTAGAGCGTTTGTGCACGCTGATACAACAGCAGTTGATCAGTTTTAGACCACCAAAAGAATTTTCCCAATTGCAGAGCCTCGATGGGTTGCCAAGCCCGGCTGACCGGGCGCGCCAGTACGTTCAGGACTTTCTGCTCGATAAAGTCCTGACGGGTAAAGGCGATACAACTTGTGAGAGCGTACGGGCGCTTAAGGTCTTCTACCGGAGGTATCTCATTGATGTCATCCGATCCCATCGCACACGCGGTAAGTACCTCCAGAGCGATACGGTGGAAACTAGCGGTGAGGTGAGTGTAAGCATTATCGAGAACACCGCTGCACCCGAATCCAACCCAGACTTCGAGGAACTGGAGTCGCTAAACATCAGGGCTATGGACGTACGAGATTCCGCAAGGCGATTCTTGGAACAACAGGAATCGTGGGTGCAGGCATTCCTCGCCCTTTCCTACTGTCCGGGTTCCGATTCCGGCGAGACGATGCAGGCTTTGGCGCGACGCCTAAATGTTCGTTCGTATGCCTATAAGGCCGGCAAATTGGGATTCAATTGGCACGGCGAGTCACCCGACGCATTCTTTGAGGAGACGCTGGTCGGGCAATGGATCGTCGGTCTAGGTATCCCCATTACGCGCGATAATCGAGCCGCTGTCCGTGATGCCTTGAAAATTCTTTGCCAAGAGTCGTTATTGATAGCATCGGACCAGGAGGGCGTGCAGCCGTGACCGGAGAATCCAAAGGCTATCGACTATCGCCTCCCCTGGCGTGGGTCAAAAGACGACATCTGGGTCTAAGCGACGCGTTGATTGAGGGCGTTCAAAATGGTCGTGTCCCGCCGGAGATCGCCGCGGCGGCGCGCAATCACCCAGATTGGCAGGCCTACGCTACTGTTGCATCTGAAGAATCTTCCGCCGATGAAACTGCTTCGGAACCCTCATCGCCTCTACCTGCGGCTGTTCGGGACCGGATCGAGCGTTACGGGCGGTTGCGTTCCGCAAACTTCAGGTCACCCCCGCGACCCGGACAAATCATCTCAGTCGATACGCTGAATGTGCCAGCGGGTGTGTCACTGCCGGCATTTATGGGCTCACCGGTGTATGTGCTTCTCGATGGGCCAAGCGCGGAAGTCAATGACATCTGGTACGGCTGGATTGCGTCCGGCGAGACCGACTATGCCTGTGCGTGGGACTTGATCCTCCAAGAGTCCGATGGACCGTTTGATCCTGAAGCGGGGATGATCCAGGTATGGAATCCAGTGTGGGCCTATCGCCCGGAGGTCGGTCGCGTCGTTGGGGAGCTAAGCGTGGAGCGCCTGCGAGCCGTTAGAGCACTTGCGACGGATTTTCTAAACGACGATCCCACCACGGCGACGACAGCACGTCCAGGTCGACTCGCACATCGTTCCCTTAGCAATGGCGTCGAGGTGATCACCGGAACTGCGATGGGCTCACCTGACGATCCCCGATGGGAATATCAAAGTATCCTCTTCGAGGCCGCTGAGGCCGTCCGCGAACCAGCTAGGATCGCGCTTCAACAGAAGGCCGCGTCCGAGAATCAGTTCGGGGACACCCTTTGGACATGGTTGCGCCATGTCTTCGACCAAGTAACCGCAACATTCCCTGACATGGTTTTGACACCGCAACTCGCGGTGCCGATGAGCTCCGATGCATCAAGCCCTCCAGATGACTCCTTGGAAGGCGTACTACTGGTATGGTCAGGCCGGGCGCGCATTCGCGTGTTACCGGGGAGTTCACCAGAGCAAGGACAGCTCGAAGTCGAAGCGATTGAACACCTTCTGATCGTCCAGATTACGCGAGATGACCAAGTGCTAGATCGCATCGACATTTCTCCAGGCGCGTGCGAGACACTTGCCTGGGAGGGTCCGGCAACCTTGTCACTAACCGCACTGGGCGAAACAAGATGCGTCCATTTTGCGTCGAGAGACTCCCACGAATAGTGGCAACCGATATAACGACGCCTTTCCTCGCTTTACGGATCACACGAACCCGCGAAGGGTTCTCATGCGCTTACCTCACCAATACCGCCAATAGCGGGACTCGCACAGTCGACGTAGGAAGCCTCGCCGACCTTCCAATTGCTTTGCGGTCTGCTATCGATCCCGGTTGGGCAGAAAACCATCGGGGATTACTTCTCTTGGATGGCAATTCCGTTCCCACGGCGTTCGACTTTGAATGGGAAGAGGTCGACTGGGCCGGACTGCCTCTGAGACAACAGGCAACCGTCGTCCGCGGCCATCGTTGGACAAGCACTCTTCCAAGCACAAGCTCTGGCTCAATTCGTTGGCTGAACCTTTTCCCGGGTGATGAATACGAGTTCCGGGAGCTTCAGCCTTGGGTTAGTTCGGGTCGCCTCAGACGAGCCACATGGCATGGACTCGGACGCGATTGGCATGGCTGCGTCGAAACATTCGTGGTGGCACATGGCGACCGGCGCGGCATACTGGATCGCGATGGCTTTCCTGTTAAGTGGCCGGAGTTACTCCCAATCCCTCGACATATCTGGCTACTCGCTTGCGCAGAGGGCAGTGCAATATCACTTCTCGCGCAGAACTTCCTTCAGAGAGGCGCCGACTCAGTGGTTTGCGCAACATGTCGCGTGGATGCTCCAAAGATGGCGCGGATAATCGACGCACGCATGCGGGCTCGTGATACAGATCCGGAAGCCTCCCCCATTCAAACGGTCCTCGCCATGGGTCGCGAGATTAACTCATCCGAAGCTGGTGGAGTCTTCTCCCTCACATTGTGGGGCGAAATGCCATTAGACACCGGTAGCGGCGCCCCTTGGAATCATGCGCACTGGCAAAGATGGAACGGTAGACGTCCGACAAAAGCCTTGGATGACCGCCATACTGCAGCCGACTTTGCCTCTGCCATGGATTCATGGCGCGCGGATTGCCTTTGGCCTGTTACCGAACAATCACTTCATCCGGCGATGATCTGGGCTGCCGAGCGATATGACCACCAGGCTATGCTTGAGCTTCGCGGACGAGCGCCACTTGACTCGACGGCTGAGTCCCTTCGGGCGTATGCCAAGGACGCACGCCGTACCGGAGATTACAGACGCGCAATGGACTATGTGACAACCGCATTGCGTGACCGCCCGCCATTGCCCATAAGCAAGGACTTGTTTCTGCTACGCGCGAACATCCTGATCGATATGAATCTTCCCAATGCTGCCCAAAGATCCCTTGATGAGCATGAGGACTGTGCTGATTCATCCGACGACGAGGCCACGAGGATCGCAGACGAAGCGAAGCGTTTGGATGCCCTTGCACGCGTGTGCATTCGGCTCGGGCGGCCCGACCTGGCTCGGGACAAACTGGAACGAAAACTGTCTCTGAGCTCTTCCGGCGCATTGGGACAGGACCGCCCTCGAGTACAGACAAGCCTGCTTTACCTCTTGGCATGGAGCCTGCTGACAGCGGATGGCGGACTTCAGGCGCGTCGAGCACGAGCAAAAGAACTGGCTCAATGGGGCATCAATTTTCTTCGCCCCGAGTCCGTTGCCAACACACCAGAAGCCAATCACGACAAACTCTATCTCGCGCGGGCTCTAGCCGCCTACGCTTGGGCAAGCGGTGATTACGATATCGCGCGAATGCTGGCGCCATGGAGGCATTTTGCTAGAGAGCGCCTTGGCGATGTCGATCCCGGCCCATGGAGTTACATAATCCACTTCGGCCACCTGATGGCAGAGCGTGATCCCTCTTTAGTACACGAGAGCGATTATCAGCGTGCCCAAGACGCCCTGAAGGAGGCACGGTATGACCTCGAGTCGGCGATCTTCGCCACCCTCGCCGAAGACGTGATGACACGAGACACCATGTACCGGCGATTCAACACGCGCCGCAAGGCTCTATTACACGATGCCACGGACGAGGTGACGACTGCCGAAGCAGAACAGCGTGCCGAGACCGAGCACGCTGTCCTATTTGCCACGAGGGAACATATTACGGAACGCATGGTGATGACGGGAGTTTTGCCGCTGTGACGATGGGCCAGCTTGACCCCTACTCCGCTGATGACGACAGGACAGTTCGCGAACTCGGCGAACGCTCTGTCGTAGCCAATTTGACAAGCGCCATGCGTTTGCCCGAATTCCTATTGGACGGCTATGGGCATGATGCGGCATTCGTCGACATCCTCCTGGGTTCTAATGAGGTACTCGCGATCAACACCGATCGCTCCGGCATCAATATTGCCTACAAACTCGGCCTCGCGGGGCCCGAGTGCATCGGGGATCTCGGAATCTCGCACGCGGTTAGCGACATTGTTGTAGCCGGCGGCACACCACGAGCGATAACCATTGGACTGCTATTGCCCCCGGAAACAACGATGGGATTCGTTCGCGGCGTAATGAGAGGCGCTGAAGTCGCCGCCGAACGTTATGGCGCGTCAATCGTCGGCGGAGACACTAAGCAGAACCCCAAGTTCGCGATCGTTGTTACCGCGATCGGCACGGTATTACGAGATAAGCGCCTGGGGCGGTCCGGCGCACGACCAGGTGACGCACTCGTCGTGACAGGAACTCTCGGGTCTATGCTTCTCGGCCGGATGACACTTCGCAATCCCGTAGAGATCGACGACGATACCCGCCTAATTCTCACGAACGCACTCGTAGAACAGCGTCCGCCTTTCCATCTCGGCCTTGCGGTCGCCAAATCTGGGATCGCCCATGCGGGAATCGACATCAGCGACGGCCTACCGGGTGCGATACATGCGATTTGCGGCGCCAGCGGCCTCGGCGCCTTAGTCGATGAGGATCGAATCCCGCTGCATTCTCGCTTAACAGGGATCATCAAATCGTCTGGCTTGACTCCACTAAGCCTCAGTGCAGCCGGCGGAGATTGGCAGTATCTGTATTCCATTCCTACTGGCCAGTTGGCGACCCTGAAGGAACTTGCTGAAGTAGCGGGGACGGCAGTTACGGAAATCGGACGAGTTATCGAGCGACCTATCCTCGCGGTCCGAACGATTGATCGGGAGTGGCGCGAACTCAAGCGGATTGAGCATGACAGCTTCGCTGATAGCGCCACAGGCGGCGGCCATTTCGACAATATCAGCCCGCAGATGTCTTGCGTCGGAGAGCTGCTGGACGAACGTCAATGTGACATTCTTTTCGGTGTCAATGCTTGACCCAGCTCCACTATTCAGGACCGTTGATATGCAGGAGGCAGTGCAGCGAATGGATTCTCACAAATCTCTGCGCGTAGTGCGCACACAAACGATTGGTGAATGCTGGTTACGATGTATCCGAAATGTCCTTGACTACGGAGAGCGGCATCACGACCAGGACGTCGAATTACTAGAAGTCCTTGGACTAGCTCTCGAGATCGAGCGACCGGCTGAATCGGATCCAATAATTGATGCATACAGCGACAAGACCGTGCTCGCGCGAACCCTGGCAAAGTTCGCAAAGGGGGCCTCCATGCCCGATCGGCCCTTCACCTACGGTGAGCGAATCTACGACATGATGGGTGTCGACCAGTTCGAGTGGATCGTCTCGCGGCTAGAAAGGATGCGAGAGACCAAGTCGGCTACGATCGGCCTGCTAATCCCCGGAAGCTCGTCGCCGAACTTGCCCTGCCTTACGACCATCGATGTAAAAATCCGAAAAGACAATCTCGATCTACAATTTTTTTTCCGTAGCCAGAACATCTTTGGGCGGCAGTATGCGAACCTCGCTGCACTCGCTCGATTGCAATTTGATCTCGCCATGCGATGTGGCGCGGCCCCCGGCATGTTACGCGGATACGTCGCCTCAGCGCATATCTACGAATTCGACCT
This sequence comes from Thioalkalivibrio sp. XN279, assembly GCF_011089885.1. Classification (NCBI taxonomy): domain Bacteria; kingdom Pseudomonadati; phylum Pseudomonadota; class Gammaproteobacteria; order Chromatiales; family Ectothiorhodospiraceae; genus Thioalkalivibrio; species Thioalkalivibrio sp. XN279. The sequence goes on from NZ_JAANBD010000025.1 coordinate 391,057, forward strand.
TGAGGAAGCACACCGTATTTCGCGCGGTGACATGCTGCGGATTTCTGACAAATACTATTCAAGCGGCCCTGCTTCGGTGCGTAGCCAAGCATAACGTGCAGAGGATGAAAAATGCAGCGAAGAGAAGTGAGCCTGTCGTTCGAGAGGTACTGCTAACTCTCGTTTGCCACCTGCCCCGAGTCGATAGCGAAAGACCATCTTTCTTTACTGCGGTCGAACCGAGTGACCAACCGCACATCAAGTATTTGTCCAGCGGCGAGCGGATGACCATCAGGAGAGACTATGGCTGAAGGCAGGAAAAAGATGTCCGAATCAAACGCATCATTTTCGGCAAACCCGAAACTACCCTCTGGGTGAATCCACTTTATATGGACTTTCCACCTTCGAGCTCTCAATCGCCTATCTACACCTGCTCGTTCGGTTATATCCACAAGATCCTCTAGAAGGAATCTCGGCTCGCGTCCGCGTTTCCCTGAAGAAGATCTGCTTTTCGTTGGTAGAACCGAAATGCCCGTGCGCAGCCCTGGCGGAATATCCTCCAAATTGATCAATCCGACTTCCAAGGCGCTAGCAAGCTGTTCGCGAGACGACTCATAGAGGAGTCGTGTGAGATGGTGCTCATCAAGATCGCTCCTCCCGACAACGCGACATCTGGCCAAGCGGATCGCGTTCATGACGGACATCCTTGCCAATATGGCACGGAGCCGTTCGCTATCACCGCGGATCTCTCGGGGGCTTACAACCCGTTCACGCACCAAGATGCTCAATAGGCGTAGAGAAAGTCTCGGATCATCAGCGATCCGTCGGAGCTCCGCCCGATAATTCGGTAACATCCTGCGCACATTCTCTCGGACCTTCTCACGTTCTGTTCGCAGTATGTCGATCAGATCAATCTCTAACTGTGCGCCTGTCGCCTCGCTTATGGCATTCTCCCAAGTCGAAAGAAAAGACTCCGCGGATATCTTTCGTCTTCGCCGTAGCGCACACAACTCTGCAACTTTCGCAACGGACAGCACTTCTGAAATGGACGGGCGTGGCTCGACCTCAACGAGCAGGCGTTGTGCAGCGCTCAGATCTTTGGACCAGGATGAGCCCCCTGAGAGGGTATCCGGTAGAAGCTCTATCCATGGGAAGCGACCGCCAGACACGAACTCCTGGAGAAGGCGTAGTCGCAGGATGCCGGACTCATGTGAGCTAGCCGAATACCAAAACGCCCCGCTACGTAACGTAGATCTCAAGTACGGCGAAATCGGATACTTGGGTGGCAATCGGGCCGCCACCGTGATCTCCATAGTCTCCTGTGAAACGTCCTCTCCCCGAAGGGCAAGGAGCACAGCATGCGTCCATGGATCACCCTCAAAAGGCATTGAAGCGAGACGCTTTACGTCGCGTGTAGCGACGGTCGTTATCAATGGGTCTAGCTTCCATGCGGCAACCATCAAGGCATCAGATGGCTGACCAATGAGCTCAAAAGCAAAAGCCAAGACCATTCCCCAGTTGGAGCGGCCGGTTACCGAGTAAACTTCTAATGACGTGGAATCGAGATCTTCATGCCGTGCATACAGGTACTCGGCACATAGATACTCTTGAATCGTTTCGTGCCAAAAGCCGACCGAACGTCCCGTTTCATCCCGAGTGAGGAGGAAACCCTGCGCCATTTGGTCGATGAAGCGATCGTCATCTCTACCGAGGATCGGGGTCAGAAGGCTACGTGCTAGATCAATACCTAGGGTGTTCCACCCGCGTTGGCGAGTCCGGAATGCCAGCAATGATAGAGCATCGATCACCTGCTCTTGCGACCAGGGGAATACCCCTCCACCTATCCGCGCCTGGTTCATCTCGCGGCGGCACCAGATCTCAAGAAAGCGACGATAAAGGGCGGCTCGACCCGTCGGAATATCCCTGGATTCCCGAGCAATTTCAGCGACGATTCGCAGTAGTATCGGACTGCCCGAGATCAAGTCGCCGCCAGGTTGTCGGCGCAGTTGCTCCAAGACGTCGGCAGCCAGCCCGTGATCTAGGAGATAGGCTGTTAGAAATTGAAGTTGTTGGGTCGAATCCATAGATCGGATTTCGACGCGTGGCACTTCTAACTGCTCAACATCGCTCGTCGATCGGGTGGATATATACACCCGTGCATCCGGATACTCGACAAGCATATTGGAAAGTTCGTTGCGACAATTCTCGTACAATGAGTCCGGACATTGGTTAAGGGCATCAAGGTAAAGGACGACCTGACCCTCTGCGACCCCAGCTGCTAGATACTCCCACTCGACGCCGCTGCTCCTTTGCAGCAGGCCAGCTAGTCCCTCCGTAGAGTATTGGGCGAGCGATGCAAAAATTGGCCACGGTCGCCCGCGCTCCCATTGCTTCGCATTACGCAAGGCAAGGATTCTTAGGCAGGTGCTCTTCCCGGACCCCGCCTCCCCAATCAGAACCGCGCGGTGTTGCCCCTCTAGCAGGCCAATGACCGAGCCACGAGATAGGTCTTCCTGCGAAGCCCTATGTCCGATCACATCCTGGCCGCCGGCAGAGGATGGTCTTGCCTTTGGCTGGAGCCATTCTTCATCTAGCTCTGGTATCGGGGCCTCAGCGTCGATACGACGCTTCCCGGATGGAATCTCTCTCAGGACTCCTTTGAGCGGTGTGAAGAAATCTTCAAACGGGGAAAGTTGTCTCTTTACTCTCTCGAGATAAGGGAAGATCTGCGTTTCCAGTTCGCCAGCTCGGCTGGGGCCCTGGAGTCGCACAAGGAACTGATCCCACAGCCGCTGCGCCTCCGGTGCGAAGTTTTCGGGAGGGTCGCTGTCAGAAGTTTCAACAACGGGATCCTCAGGCGCCACCCCACGTACCTGACCAACGCTCCCGCGCCTACGCACATAGACAACTGTTTCAGATCGATCGTGTGTCGTCCTCTTAACCAATATGTGGGGAAATCCCGGAGGTCGGGGCTTGACGAGAATTGCTACGACAACACGGTCCCCACAGAGAAACTCTTCGAGTTCGATCGACCTTTCATAGAGGCCAGGATTGACCACCTCGATGTGTCCTTCCGTGCCGGTCCTCCAACCTCGCGCCGGATGTAGTACCTGTTGCAGGACTACGTCCCGCCGGAACGCCTCAGCTCCGTGGCGGTCACGCTTTCTGTCGGGATCACTCGCCTCGATTCCGACCGGCTGTCCGGAATCATCGACCCCGAGCAGCACGACGCCGCCAACGGTATTGGCCAGGGCGATCACCGCCCTGGCAACGTCCCATCGGTAATCGTGTTTGTTCTCAGGCGCCTTGAAATGCCCACCTAAGGGATAGGTGGCCGCCTTGAATTCTAGCCAATCCCTCTCGCTCCCATCCGCAAGTGCAAGCAGGGCGGCGAGACCACCGCGGGGGTGTTTGAGAACACGGCTTGCCAGCTGGCTTGCGGTTACCGGCTTAACCATCTCTTTTACCTCCGGCCTGCTCCGTGGCCTACGGCGCCAGTCGCTCTGAGCGATTCATCCGGCCTGCAACTCTGGCTGGTTCGTCTGGCAATCGATATTACGCGATCCCGGGTTCAGAAGGGGACCCTTAGCCGATCCTTTCGACTATATCCCCGATCAGTCCCAAACGCCCATGGCATATGGCTGCCTGCAACTTCGACCCTTGGAGCCGCGCGTTTGAAATTCGTCCCAGTTCCATCGTTAGAAAAAGCAAAGCGAAAACACGGAAGACTCCATTGGCACGTAATCATATGCTCAAAAATCCGATCAGCACCCTCGCCGGCCCGTGTCGTTCAAATTCAATCGTAGTGAACTGGCACATCACTGAAGCCTGCAATTATCGGTGTGATTTTTGTTACGCGAAGTGGGTCAAGCCCAAGCAACGAGAGCTAATTCACGACGGCCGTGCCACACAACTCCTCCTGGAAGAGGTCCACAGCCTATTCTCAAATTACGGAACGACCGTTCGCCTGAATCTAGCCGGAGGTGAACCTCTGCTATACCCCGATAGTTTGATGTCGTTGGTAACAACAGCCAAGAAGATTGGCTTCGATGTATCCATAATCACGAACGGGAGCCAGTTGGACCGTACTTTGCTGGAATTCCTGGCCCTTCATCTGAGCATGATCGGGGTCAGCATCGACTCCGGGGAACTCGACACCAATCTTGCGATTGGCAGGGCTGACAAGCGTAATGGATCTTTACGGTCAAGCACCGATTTCAGAAACATCTTCGAGCAGGCCCGCCGAATTAACCCGGACATTAACCTGAAGGTAAACACGGTGGTCAATTCGCTCAATTGGAAAGAAGATATGAACGCCTTGATGGCGTATCTGCAACCCCAGAGATGGAAGGTTCTTCAGCTGTTACCCACCTATAGCCCCAAACTCGCAGTGACGGCTCGGCAGTTCACGGAATTTGTCGAACGCCACGCTAACCTGTCGAATGTAATGAATGTCGAAGATAATGAATCGATGACTGAGTCATACATAATGATCGACCCGATCGGCCGCTTCTTTCAGAATTCACGCGGGGCCGACACGCAGTATCGATACAGCCAGCCAATCCTGTCGGTTGGGGCACGAGTCGCCTTTTCCGAACTCGTTTGGAACGCCAGAAAGTTCGCTTCCCGGTACGCGAATCTCAGCGCTTCACAGAATCCCATCCGGCAGAAAACTCACTCACGGATCGGCTCAGCAACAGTCAGCCCGAGACAATCACCCCGAACCTTCTAAGTATTAGTTGGTTTGATCAGGGAGATCTGATATCCAATGAGCTACGAGCTGGCCCATGCTTCTGAATGTAAAGCGATTTCACCAGAGGCGAACATGATGCGTGCCCTGATCTTTGTACTCTTCTGCGTCGTCGCTGTGCCCACCGTCCATGCAGATGATGATGACCCCGTCCTCGCCTTCTCCGTTGGCGGCTTCTCTGGCGATGACACGAGCGGCATCGCCGTGGGCGTGTACTCCCTGCAGCCGAATCGCCTTGGGTGGTACGTGAACGCCACGATCTCTTCCTTGATCGAAGACGACGAGTACTTCAGGCCCATTCCTGGGGACATCCGCGTTGACAGCGATACCGATTCCATTACGCTCAGCGTTGGCCTGACCTGGTCCGTCAGCAGAGTGACAACCTACTTCGGAGCGGGCTTCTCCAGCGTGGGGCAGTACGGCCTTTACCGGACCCCGAGCTTCTCCTACTGGTACGAGGAGAGCACTGACACCAAGGGCAACTTTAACGCCGGTTTACTGTTTGGCCTCTCCCAAAGCATCGGCCTGGATGTCGGGGCGAACAGTGCGAACGAGGAAGTCACGCTGGGTCTGAACTGGCGGTTTTGAGAAGCGACGTATAGATATGGGTTGCGACAATCTGCGCGTCGTGTCATGGCCGACCAAAGTCTATACACCGGTCGGCCCGAAGACACGAGATCGGTGGAGGGATTCATTGAATGAGTTTGGTGACATGGAATTGATGCCGGGTCTTTTGCCGGTACCGCGTAATCCGAACCATGCGTGATGTGGGCTACCCTCAAACTACCCAAGCAGCCCGACTCGATTGAGACCGTATCCAACGCAAATGGCCGACGACACGCCTAGCCTCCGCCTCCGCAATCGGGCGCGGCATGCCACCATCGAATTCACTGACGGCAGCCCGTTCCTCGAATAGCTCGCGCTCGTCGTCAGTGAGGCCCCCTAGGCTTTCCAATAGACTCCCGTCCCAGCCGCAACATTAGTCACATTTACACGATGCGAGGGCTGCAGGATGCCGCGGGTGATGGCTCACAGGATGATCCACATGCGTGGCATCACCCATTATTTGCACCGGACTAATGAGCGAGCGCCACCCTGAACGCTGCTAGGGCGATGGGTTGGCCGATTTAGCTGAGAGTCCGTCATCTGATCTTGACCCCAAAATGGGCTTCCAATAGCTTCGATTCGTGATCCTTCAAACGGCAGCACCATCAACGCTATGTCCCACACTTCCACTGACGATAAGCCCTTGAAGTCGACGGAGACATTTCGCCTACAAATCTGAAGGATCGGGGACGAAGTAAGCGTGCTGTTGCCACCCGAACTCCTCAAGACCGCCAACCTGGGCCCAGGCGACTATGTGGAGATCTAAATCCGGGGGCACACCATCACTGCATTGCCGGCGATTCCACCTCGCCTCTCCCTTGACCAACTCCTTGCTGAACACCCCTACGAACTAAACAAGACTGAAGAAGCAATAGCCTTTGAGCAGGCCCCGCCAGTAGGCAAGGAGATCATTTAATTTTCATCTGGCCCGCCGCGACCTCGAGGCCCGGCATCTCCCACCTGCTTCTCGGCATCCCAGGTTTCTAGACCCGCACTCGATTCGTATCTGATCGAGTATCGGCGAGCTGGGCCACGGGCCCGCCCTGCGCCATTCAATTATTCCGAGTCCGCCTGCCACTTCCTCTAGCGCACCCGTGCGGAGATCTGTGTCTTCTCGCGCATCAGCGCCGTTCCGGTGGCGCTGCACGCCAGCCATACAGGTATACCTGTATACCGTTACGGTACTGTGGATAAGTCCATTTCGATGGGCTTGGCAATACTTTCGACAATCCACATTATCGAAAGTATGGCGAGAGCGCTGTGGTTCTAAAGCTTACTATCCCTGGCGGCGCCCGAAGCACAGCTGTTCCCGTATTGGCCTGCCCCGGCTTTCGCGCACACCCTCTTCAGGTGTCTGTGAAACCCGGGGCAGGCCATGTGGACCTTCCTGGGTGTAGCTCGTCTGGCATCGAAGTCCCGAACCTTACTTTTCTGCAGCGAATGAAAGCCGAATCCTAGGCCCGGACTTGGGAGAAGCTCAGCGGAAAAGTACTTATTTCTCTGAATGTGGGAATCTGGTCACATTAGCGGACGTTCGCTCCTAGGAATATTCAAAGTCGTTGTGTCAATGAAAAGGCATCACATCGTCTTAATTCCTCTCACGCGGCTAGTTAGCCGCCAGTTTGGACAAGCTTAGATCAAGGAAGACCAGTGAAAAATCTACTCCTCGCCGTCGCTTTTGTTTTGGTATCAGGCTGTGCTTCGATTACCAACGACCCGATGGTGCCGGTTGCGCTCTCATTCAGTAACGCGTCGAGCGGAAAGTGCGACCTCTCGAATAAGAGGGGCTCCTGGTCGAGCTCCATTCCCAATACCGTCAGCATCAGGAGATCGGATGACCACCTTCAATATCGGTGCCGCACTAAAGCAGGTGAGGAGGTAACTGGCTCGATTCCCAGCACAATGGGTGGGAAGATCGTCGCGAGCGCCGTATTTCTGGATTTCGGTATCGTAGATTCGATTACCGACAAGCACAGAGAGTATCCGGCCAGCTACGTGATTCCAGTGCCGGTATCTGAATGATCTGAGGCTTGAGCTCGGGTGGCGGAGAGAGGACTTTCTTCTCGGCACCCGCCTCTCTCACCGCGGACCTCCCGGGTTGCACCCACGCACACGTAGAGATGGTTCGGCCGGTTCGGACAATGCTCGGACGCACTCGGACCTCGCTCTGCCCAGAATGCCGATTGACACGACGGCGCCTGGCCGGCTTCAGAGCTTTTTTCGCACCACCTCGCCGAGGATGTGCTTATCCAGGGTCAGATCGGCCACCACGCGCTTGAGGCGGGCGTTCTCGTCGCGCAGTTGCCGTCACTCCCCGCAGCTCGGTCAGGTCCAGCTTGCCGTACTTTTTCTTCCAGACGTAGAAGCTCGCTTCGCTGACCCCCAGCTGCCGGCAGACATCCGCGACCGGAGTGCCGCTCTCGGCCTGGCGCAGGGCGTAGGTGATCTGCTCCTCGGTAAATCTCGACTTCTTCATGTCCTCGTCTCCCGTTGGAGGACCCAAGAAGCGAGCTTAGTCCAGTTCTAAAGTGACGTAGAAAACTGGGACGACGTCAGTTCACTTAACACCCGACATCTTTTCCGAGAAAGTCTGGCCAGGTCGTGAAGTCAGGATATCCGCCTGACTTCCTATTGTTTGGATTACGTCTGATATTAGCGAGCCTTGGGTCTGACTTTACCGCTCTCTCAAATTCTGCCCGTGAACGGAGTCCCATTGGCCGGACTATGCGACGAGCTTCCTCGAACGGCAGGAATTCACCGCGCTCTCGCTCGTGGAAAAACATTGTGAAATTAATGCCGTAAGTCTGTCGGATTGACGCTGGCGCGCCATCAGGTAAGCGTCTAGCTTTATGTGCTTCGATATACTGACTCTTGGTGGTTATGCCCAACTTGCGGCAAATTTGACGCAGCTTTTGCCAAGGTATCCGATTGCTCTCGCAGCTCCGCACGGCTCTCTTGTGCGTCCGATTAAGTTCGTCCTCAACCTTCTTCCTGAGACCTTTTTTACCGAGCAGATTATATAGGTCACGGTGCTGGGGCGACTGGAAGTCACTAAGCCTAACCAAGTCATTTTTCTCCGCATAAGCCAAGAAATCAGATACTGCCCAATCCTCACCCAGCGGGCGGCTGCTCACATCGTAACGGATACTTTTGTCGACCTTGATTGCAACTCCAATGCTTCGGAACTGTTCGACCACATGGGCAACGAACGGGTAGAGGCTCTCCATTCTGTATATTTCTGCCTCGATTTGGACCAGGGGTAGTTCGCGCCGACGATACTGCTTGATCTTTCGCTCACGTTTCCGCAGATATCCTGAGTACCATTTGGGAAGCACTTCACTGCGCTGGCGGTAGCCAGCCTCGGACACAGCCCAAACTTCAATAAAAAACGTTGAATCTAGCAGGCGGCCGTCCGCCTCGCGTGCCCTGCGACTGTCGGCCCATGGCAATAAGGGATGCCGTTCGTAACGAAAGCCAGATACATGCAGAAGATTGAATACGATCATTTCGGCTCGGCTGTCGTAGGTTAACCCGTCCATTCCTCGCAGCGCTTCCCATTTTCCGCTTGATTCCATTTGTTTGCGCAATTCGTCAAGCACACCCAACTTTCTAGCGTTCGCCACCGCTGCAACGTATCCAAGGTTGAAGTCCGAGTAGCAGTTAAACTGGCTCGCGATCTCAATCCATTGATCCATGGATAAGTTCGCCCATTTCACGGGCGGTCGGCGACCGCCCTTATCGACGAAAATCCTTCGGACAGCAGGGCGGCTTGCAACCTCGTGGTAAAGTTGAATATCCGAGCGCTGAATTACCGAGATCGAGCCGTAGTCTTCGTCCTCCAGCAACTTCGCTAATTCTGCATCCGTCAGAGCGCGGTACTGGTCACGACGAGAGATATGCTGGCGTATTGGACGCTTCTTCGGCGCAGTCTCAGCGCGACAGGGCCAGCAAAAATGGCGGCCGATATGATTAGTCAGGGAGCGCTCTCGCAACACTTGGTAGAGGGGCCCGTCCGACTTGGACAGCTCCGAAATCCCTTTGCACCCCAACTTTTGGGCCAGCGCAATCGCGAGAGCCACGAGCTGATTGTTGGACATTGCATTGTATTCACCATACCGACCACCGCCACCGACTACGGAGAGCCAACTCTCTATCTCGTTTTTCTCTTTTAGTACTCTTGCCAGTGCTGGATCGCTTCGCGCAAGGGCCGCAACGGTCCGCTCTCCGGTATCGAGTGCCGCAGCTCGACGACCTTCAACGGTCATCTTCTTAAATCTATCCAATTGCTCTTCGATCTTCACAATGGAGCGCTCCTGCTATCACGGATGCCGTTGAGTCCAAGGATCAGGCTTGCTCGAACGCCATGGGACCCACACTGCCAGGGGTCACGACCAAGCTTTCTGGGGTGCCGTAATTTTCGCGCTCACTGAAACAAGGTGAGATGATGAAACTGGAGATACTGAAATGGCCCGAAGAAGCTTCAGTGGGTTGACCGTACGCCCGCAATCGGAGCCATGCGTGATGTGGTATTTCCCTTTGTTGAAGGTCACCCCGCACTCTTGCCGCTGCGCGCGCCGATGTCAGTGGTGCACTCGCCCCATAGGGTCGATACCGATCCGCGAGCTCGCTCACGGTAATCATCGGCAAGAACGTATCACCCTCATAGCGACCTCGCCGGAACTTAGCCACGGTTCAGTTCCTCGGCCGATGCGGCAGCACACCGACGTTCACGCCGCTCACGGGCCTCGGCGAGGCTGTAGATCTTTGCGGGTCCCAAGGCCGGCATCAGCACCTCTCGTGTGGGCTTCACGGGAGCGGCCGCAGGTTGCCGGCCCCGACCGGCGATAGGCATATCCGCATCATTGATGCCAAACGACACCAACCACTTCCACGGGTCCCGTACGAATACGGCAAATGGGATCTCGTAGTCGAGCAGGTTCGCACGACAGTAGATCTCGCCCCAATAGTTCAAGTGCTCATCGGTCAGGTGCATTGCAGGGATTCCTTGATCAGCTGGACCTGATACCAGCCTCTCACGGAACCGGAATTACGCAAGCGCGCCTGAATTCTATGGGTTACGAAAAATCCGTCCTGCTACGCATGGAGCTTTCATGGCTAAAGCGTCGCATCCCTTGGCGACCATCACTGAGCTGGTTACGTCAGCCTCGCCCAGCCTTTTTGGCTTGCCAAATTTGAAGATCCACTTCGGTTGTCGCGGCGGCCGGACGAGACGGTCGCTTGCCTGATTCCCGATCAGTGTGACCTTGGTCTGGACACTTTCGTCAACGGCCAAGGAGCACACAGCATGTTTGATGACGGCACCACAAATCCTGATTCCTCGGACGGCCAGGAGCCGATGCCCCTCAACACTGAGTCACGCTCGAAAGAGATGCCCCTCTCGGACGAGGACATTGCGGCCAATGCGCTGATTCTCTCGATCGCTTTCTCCACGCGGCGGCTCAACGCGTCGGCCCTGACCCTGACTGACTATCCCGAGGTGGCCAGGTACTACCGCCCGGAACTCAACGGCGGGATTCCTGCCAGTCGCATCCCGCGGTTTCTTGATCTGCCAGTCGTCTGGGCTTGTGAGGCTGTCCCCGGCGAAGTTCATCGCTGGAAGGCGATGCCCCAGAACTTTACACGGACGGTGCTCAAGGCGACCCACCACGCTGGACCCTGGATCTCACCCGAATCGGCTCCGGGAAAGGCCTCTCGCTACGGGGCGCTGCGTGACCAGGGCCTGTCCCCCACCCCGGGCTGCCCCGGTTGCTCCGGCCGGATGGCCACCGAGGAAAACAACCTCTTGAGCGCCTATCCGGAGGTGGCGAAGTACTGGGACTACGAGCGCAACACCTACGGGCCGGAGGTTTACCTGCCCCGCAGCCTTTGCGAGGTTCACTGGATCGATCCGGATTCCGGCCGGCGCTCCACCGCATCGATCGTCTCCCGGACCCAGCGGAACAAGATCGGAACCAACCGCCAGGACTGTGGGCTGGAGGCCACCGAGACCAACAACCTCGCCCTCCTCCATCCCGACGTCGCGGCACGGCTGGTGTCGGACGCCGACGGGCATCCCGTGGATCCTGCGACGGTGTCACCGCACTCCAATCGGATGATGACCTGGCGCTGCCCGGATCCGCGCCATCCGGACTTCCAGGCGGTCGTCTTCGCCGTGGTCCGGGCAGAGACAGATGGCTCCCGGACCCATGGGTGCCCGGCATGCCGTGGCTTTGTCCTCGCCCCAGGGTGCAGCCTGGAGGATTTCTACCCAGAGATCGCTGCCGACTACGAGCGGGCCGGCACGAATCTCGTCCCCGCCAGCGAGGTCATTCCGGGCACCAACGCCGACGCCAACTTCGCCTGTGGCACCTGCGGGCATCATTGGTCGACTTCGGTCCACCAGAGGACCCGCATGGGTCAGGGGTGTCCCGCCTGCTTCGGCTCGGCCGTCACGCCCACTAACAATCTCGCCGTCCGTTACCCGGAACTCCTCAGCGAGTGGCATCTGGACAATACCGTCCAGCCCACGGAGTTGCGGCCCGCCTCCATGCAATCGGTGCTGTGGTGCTGCAAGAGGAACCGCGCCCACGTGTGGCGGGCCAAGCCCGCCGACCGGACCCGCAAGGATTTCGGTACGGGGTGCCCGCACTGCGACACCTCGGGAGTTTCCAAGTGGCAGGTCGAGTTCTTCTCGGCGCTCAAGGAGCATCTGCCCACGTTGGAGTTCGAGACGGAGGATGAACGGCCCGACGCCTGCCTGTTGCCAGGAACCGCATTCGTGTTCGATGCAATCCTGCCCGAGCACCAGATCGCCTTCGAGTACGACGGTTACTTTTGGCACAGCGAGCCTGAGCATCACGATCGCGACCGGCGCAAGAACGCCGAGGCCGAAGCCCAGGGCATCACGGTGATCAGGATCCGTCTGGGCCTTGACGCCATCGGCCCGTACGACCTCGTCGTTGGCAAGCGTCCCGAGGTCTCACTTTGGATCAGCGTCCTTATGAAACAGATCCACAATGCGATTAATGCCCGGGAGCAAACCTGCTGAGACGCAGCAGCGATCTCACGCTGACGTGAACCCCTAGCGCCCCGTCTAAGAGGAGCAGATCATGTATCCGATCCGTGCGCCGCCTGGCAAGAAGGTTCCTGGATATTTTTTTGAAGACATTCACGTTGCAGATGGTTCTCCTACAGAGCGCCTCCGCGCTTACTGGGCTTATCGCCACAGCAGTCCATCTGGGCACGCCGTGTCAACGTTGTCGGATTGGCGTCAGGGCGACGCGAGCAACGCCTCGGCCCCAGGCTCGAGGAACAGGTGGGCGTTGCCTTTGTTAAACATCATCGGCGGCTTGGTCTCACTCTGCGGGGCATAGATCCACGCCCATGCGGGGAGGTTGGCACTGAAACGCTGTAGGAAGTCGTGGTCAGAACTGATCGGCAGCGGCTGCGGCTTGTAGCCCTCGCGTTCGATTTGGATCGAGGGACCATAGATGGTGCCCGTGCGCTGGTTTTCCTTGTCGCCGTACTGCCAGTTGCGCCACATCCACACCTCATTGCCCGCCAGGTCAGTGGAGCGCACTGGGTCGCGAGGGAGCACCAACGCGTAGCACTTCCGGCCATCGCCCGGATCGACACACTCCTCGGGGCCAGAGACCCTATACCCCGTATAGGATTTCTCATGGACCTGGATGTCCTCAGGCAACGCGGCTAGCATCGCCTCCGTCAGGATGCGCTGCATCTCCTTGCGCAGCTCGTTAAACGTCTCGAAGCTCTTATCGTCCCCGGGGCGCAAGGGGTACCAGATAATCACCTGCGGCGTGCCGGCCGGGTGGTCGCGCGTGGGCGAGTACAGCAACAAGCCCAACCCGAAGGTCATCAAGCCGTCAAAGTTCGTGACGTCCACGCCCCGGAACGCGGCTGTCGCAGAGCCGCCTACGGTAATGCCCAGGCCTACCGCGTTGATGCCGACATTCAACGCATCATCGAGCTTCATATAGTCGGGGTTCTCGATGATCTTGGCGAGTTGCTCTTCGGTGACATCGAACAGCGGCCCACGCTCGGGATGCGTCAGTCCCGTGAACAGCGCCACCTGCAGCGCCTTGCTGCCCTCCGTGGCCTGGTGTACTGGCTCACGCGTCGGGGCAGTCATGCAACCGACAGCCAGGAACAATACCGGTATCAAGCTTAAGATGCGCATCCAGTCCTCCATGAGCGGCGGCAACGTCAATGTTTCATCGCCTTAGCAATGAGCCAACAATGCTATCGGCGGCCGGATTTCTAACTTAAGGTTTCTTCTCCGACACTGCCGGGTTGATGGCATCTCCTGCGGGCCTTTTCCGACCGCATGTTCCATCGGTATGGCCTGAATGGCCTCATACCGACTCAGCCCGACGGACCTCTGCGGTGTGGCGGTTTGTTGTCCGAAAAAGAATCCAATGACCACCACGGTTGGGGCCGGTCTAGTGCACTTGCTTGGATGGCGCAATTCCGAGGCCCCATAGGGGTCGGGCACAGGGCATAATCGCAGCCATGCATCTCATATATCGCGCGATTGCAGCTTTCTGCCTTGTCCTCCTCGCCGGCATTGCAGCGGCGTCAAGCCCCCACGGCAACGTGGAGAATCCGCGTCCCGGCTATCTCTACGGCGAAGTGGTCAAGATTGCCGACGGCGACACCCTCACCCTGCTCACCCCTGCCAAGGAGCAGGTGCGCATACGCCTCGCTGAGATCGATACGCCCGAGCGCGGGCAGCCGTACGCGCAAAAAGCCCAGGATGCGCTTTCGAGATTGGTCTGGGGCAAGCCACTTGCGGTCCGGGTAGTGGACACCGATCGATATGATCGGACCGTGGGACGGATCTATGTCGGCGAAATCGACGTATCCGCAGAAATGGTCCGCCTCGGAGCCGCCTGGGTTTATCGACGCTACGCGACCGATGCGAGCTTGTTTGACCTGGAGGCCGAAGCCCGCGAGGCTGGACGAGGGCTTTGGGGCTTATCCGAGGCAGAGCGCGCGCCCCCATGGGAGTGGCGACACCGAAACTAAACGCTGGGCTCCCAAGGGCTCTGGCCTGGGTTCTGCTAAATAGCGGCCATGGGCTCGCACTTCAAGCTTCGGTTGGTTTCGCCCGGCGCCCCGCGCGCTTGGTGCTTGTTCTAACCGGTGGCATGGAACCTACTCCGGAATTACCCGTAGCTGGGAGTTTTCGCCAGAGTCTCGGCCGAACCTCATGGTAGGCCACGCCGCAGCAAGGGCAGCGCCAGATATTAGGATCGATCTCCACCGGCTGGCAGCCGTCAGGGAAAAGGTCGCGTACTGTATCAATACAGGATCCACAGATCATGTGGCTCATTCTCACGGACTCGCAGACGTAGCGCACGACAACATATCTCGCCAATTCCGCAAGAAATTGCAGCAAACCTCGTGCCGCCATATCGATCATGCAGCGGACATCTCTGCCCCACGCACAGACACATCGCGCCCCAACAGGCTCGAATTCGAGATGCTTCGCTTCCCTACTCCACAGAACCCGATGACGCCCTGACTAAATAATCGCGAACAATTTCCGCCTGTCCATCCGCCACGAGTTCTCGTGGGGATTTCGTGCCAAGATCGGGGATAGGCGTGTCGAACCATCGCAGCGAATGATCCCGCTGACCCCTATTGAGCCAGGTGGCCAAGCCGATGATTTGCTCGGCCTGCGCCTCTGGAGTTGCCGCCATGGGGCACTCCAGCACTGGCGGGACAGCTGTTCCGAAGCCCGATCCTTGCTTCGGCCGTGGCCGCCAACTGACTTCCACGGACCCATCCGGCATCTCTGTCTTCAACTCCGCGAAGTCGCGCAAGGCAGCCTCCAGGCGAGCATTCGCGGGTGCCGCTCTCCCCATTTGTTCGACGAACGACGAGAAATCCGCTGGCGTGAGAATGATTTTTTCGGCCATCCCCAATTGGCTCCTTCGAGTGCGGGAACCATATTTATCGCACAACATCCCTTCCTGCCATAAGCTGTCTCGCGCTTCTCGCTAATCTTGCTGCAGCGCACCTTCAAGATGAAGCACGACCGTGGTCAACCCAAAAACTGAACGAGCACAGCCATGCCAACTATCAGGACCAACCTTGGTGAAACGTTTTCTGCTGAGTGTGCGGAACAGATCTTTGCTCTGCTCAGAGCCGACACATGGTTTCCAGAAACGAGTCTCCCAGAGTTCGCGCATGCGCTGGCTCGACGCGCATCTATTCAGGTTGGGGCCGACGTTGAGTTCACTGGCGACTATGAAGCGCTATTGAGGCGACTCGAAGAGGTCGGGCTCGTGACGCGGCTTGAGCTCTAACGAGTTACCCGGGCACTCCAATCATCGCGTGGAACTGCCCCGCCATACCCGGGGCACTCCACGATACGCCCCGGCGCGGTGGGGACATCGATCGACACCAGTAAGACCAGATCTGAGTGAACGCTTGCGCAACGACAGGATATACCCGTCCTTATAAACATTGGCGCTGGGACTTTCATCGGCTAGCATCCAGTGGCACGTGCATCGCCAGCGAGATTCAATCCACCCATGCCGCCCTCCGCTCCAAAGTCACGCCTGCCACGATCTGCGCGGCCTTTCCGCTTAGAGATCAGGCGGATCGGGGCAGGCGTGGGAGTCCTGTTGCCGGCGGAGCTGCTCGATGCCGCCAATCTCCGTATTGGAGACTTTCTGGGAGCCGAGTTGCTGCCTGGACAGATCATGCTCTCCAAGACCCGGCAGCCCCCTCTCACCCTAGAACAATTGGTGGCCGAACATCCCTGGGAATTGGATAGGAGCGAGGACGCGAGGGCATGGGAACAGGCCCCGCCTGCCGGCAAGGAGATCATCTAGGGCATCCCATGCCACCGGTCGGTGGGTAATGCTAACTGGCCAGAACCGTGCATCCCCGGCCGGCCAGGACCGTCACCATGGTGAGCGAACTTGGGACCTGTGCCGTTCGCCCTGGAGTCGCGACGTGTCCGAGCAGTCAGCCGTGGGGCGGCTAGCCCTTGAGAATGGGTCTTGTTTCTCGAATTTAGCGATTTTCGCTAGTTTCCCGAATTTCGATATGTATGCCACTGTCGAGGGCACCACCCAAGACATGGCTTCGCCCTGCCTGCGGCCCAGAATCCCCGACGGGTAGTTGTGGGCATGTTGAGCACAAGTCTCCTGCGCCCGGCCTCAGCCGGTGCGCGGACGAATAGCCGGCCGTCGCCCGCCCCTGACCATTTGCGCCGAGCCGGCATGCTCAGCGCTTCGGCCAGCGATTGACGCTGCCCTGACAGCCGCTCGTATTCTTGGATCGACAGCAGAACAAACTGCACGTTGCCCCGTTGAGTAATAAATACCGGGCCGGCAGCTGTGGCCCGCTTCGCTGCGCATGGGGTTTTAGCCAGATCCCGACTGGTCATGTAGATCTTGCTCATGTTCCGCCTCTCAGGATCCGGCTCGAACGGCACTGAGCTACCCCGTTCAGTGCGCGGATCGGGCTCAAGACCCACCTTAACTCTTGTGCTTGAGCCTCCACTGGCAGGACTGCGCACTATGCAGGCGATTCTAACCGCTCGTTCGGCAGCCTTGGCGATTAGAGCCGTAGTACCCCGCGACCATCTCTCGGACCTGAAACACCCGACGAGCGGCCTTGGAGAGCGGCTTGGGCCGTAGGGCTCATGCCCTGAGCCACAACACCGCCTATAGTGGCGCCAATCATCAAGAGAGGATCGGCTATGGGCAGTGAAGCTCTCGCCTTATGTGACTGCGGACTGAGGGCCACCAGCCTGATCGGCGGTGGGTTCAGTAACTTTCATGAGACCTGCCTGTTCCCGGCACTTTGCCGTGGCTGTCACCAGGTGGTGGAGGTCAACCTGTTGCAGCCGCCGCTCAGTTGCCCGGAGTGCGGCGGCCGAGAGGTCACACCCTATACCGACCCCAGCCTAGCCAAGGGCGATGGCAAGGATGAAATGATCACGTGGGGTGAGCACAATCTGACCAGCGGCCACTACCAGTGCCCTGCCTGCGGTGAATTCACGCTACGTTTTATGCCCAGCGGGCTGCTTTGGGACTGAACTGGCTGAAAAAGATATCTGAGGCGGGGTCGACAACGCGCAATCATGCCAGCACTTTCTCGATCAATAGAGGACAACACTCTGGACGGCACGATCAGCTTGCTGGGCGGCCAGAAGACGCTCGGGCGCCCCGTTACAGACGACTACCAGGCCCACGACCTTATCGTCGCCGGGCTGCCTGTGCGCGCAGCTCTGCAACTCATCAGTTCGCTTGACCTCCTCCCGACCGACCCGTCTTGGCCGCGCCCGCTCGGAGCCAGCCGGACCACTGTCGCGCGATGGAAGAACGCGCCCGCCGCCAGCCGCTTGAGTCGTACGCACAGTGCCCGGACTTGGGTCCTCGCCGCCACGCTGATACGGGCAGCCCGCGTGCTAGGGTCTCAGCGTGATGCGGAGAGATGGCTCATGGCACATATTCCTGCACTGGACCACCGCCGCCCGGTGGATCTCCTGGCGACCCCGATGGGCGTGAAGCTCCTGGCGGATCATCTTCTTCGGCTTAAAGAAGGCGTCTATACATAGCGCGCAGTAGGCATCCCGTCCGCGCGCCTACACATTAATATCCGGGCCTCTTAAGACTCCCCGTCGAACCGTGCCGGAACGGAAGGGCGACCTCCAACTCCCCGGCTTCGCTTCTCCCCTTTTGAATTGCGCCAAGGCCCATGGAGTTCTTTGTCCCAATGTTGCCTCTTGCCTCTCGACTTGACGTAGCGCTCAACGGTTAGCCAGTAGTCGTATCGGGTCGCACTCTTGTGCTTCGCCAACCCATGCTCTAGCACCCAACGCAAATGTTTTACCTGCCAGCGGTAATGGCTTCTGATACCGAACCGCTTCAGAATTAACTCCCGGACCTTCTTGATGCGCCGCTCATGACCATCCTGGGTCGACTCAGCACCGGGGCAGCAGCGCGTGATTAAATCATCTTCTTTCATGCGCATCGCCCCCCGATAAATCTGGGGCAAAGTTGCTCGCGGCGCCCACCGTAATAAGCGGTCGTAATTGATGGACGGCGGTGTCCCAGTTCGATGGAGACGCGCATCCTCGCCTCACGATCCGCATCCTTCCCCGCGGTGCGTTGGCCACCGGCCATCACCGGAGCAGGGAAACCAGATATCTGCTCGTAGCGATCACATGCGTACGCTGCCCTTAGCTCGTGATATCCATCGATTCCAAATTCCTTCAGAACCTTTCGAGCACGCTGCACCTCACCCAACTTGAAGTGTTTGTAACGCTCCGCGGGGTCTAATAGGTTGCACGACCCCATGGGGCGAACCGAGATCGCGAAGTCGATAGCGAGTTGCAACCGTTCCGTGAGTGGGATCTGCCGCCTCGGAACGATTCCCCCTTTGGTTCCATCGACCACGCGGATACTCCCAGACGGCGCCTCACTTAACCACCGATCGAGATTGGCCAGACAAAACTCCTCACGCCTCAGGCCACCATACCGCGCCAGCCCAACACCAGCGGCGACGCGTGACAGTCCCTCGACCGTAAGTGCCTCGATTAGCGATTCAATGACCGCGTGATCCATACCATCCGGCGGGACTGTGCGAATGTAGGTTCGTGAGCCAGAAAACTCGCTCGGAGAAATCCAGAACTGATCGCTGCCTGTAAGGACCTTGAACACCTGGTTTGAAGCAGATAGATGGTTCTGCGCCGTTCCGACAGCGACCTCCGCCTCCTGAACCTCGTCGCGTTTATGCGCACCATATTCCTCAAGCGTAAGCTGCGGGTCGCCGCGGGCGAGGTCCCCGATACCATTCTCCTTCGCCCAATTGAAGAACGGTGTGGCGCTGTAGATGAACCTCTTCTCCGAAGGAAAGCGGTCCGGGTCCGAGCACGCCTTGTAGGCACGCCGGACTGCAAACCGTATGCTCTTCCCCCAGCCGAAATTCCTCTTCGCCTGGTATCTGCCAACCACTACTCAACCTCCTCGGGGAACTACCCCGGTCAAAAAGTCACTGCGTCATGTCCCATGGACTACACGCGCCTAAGTGCGCCTTCCGCCACCTCGCTCTCGACGACTTGATTGCATTGAGCCAGCTTCGGGCTGGCCTCCGTGCGGAAAGCCCCATTTTGGAAATATCTCGGCATGGGTATTGCCTGGGCTGTAACGCCCCTGTTGACTTACGTGCTCGCGAGCTTTGCCCTTCGGGCGGCGAGGTGCTCGGTATCGGGTTGCTGGTTGGCGACTCGATGTGCAACGTCGTAGGCATGCCTTGCGCATGCCCAACTTGGGGAATAGCCGCTCACATTCTTCACGAGATACAGCCCAAGGAGACTGCCGCACAGCGCCCTATGAAGATGAAAGCCTATTCCTTGAGTTTTAGTTACGAAGCGTAGTGGGCTTGTTTTAGCCCTAATGCACTGTATCTAAAACTGTTTTTTGCCCTTCTTCAATTGCCTCAGTGTTTCTACTCGGCAGCAACAAAAGAAAAGCACGACCGCGTATGCATATCGGAACGACCGGACGGACACCATTCAGCAACTCAAATTTGCGCAGTGGCGCATTCAGCTGCGGAACATAGGATCCATCTGACGACCCGATTGAGCGGACCTAGTGGTATTGCACCACCAGCACGATCGGCATGAGACGCACCAACGCGATGTACGAGGGGTGAACCGTCCACGGTGATTACTCACCGTGGACGAAACCAACCTCATCGTGCAAGCGCGAGAGTTAGTTTCAGTCTGATATTGCCTGGCCACAACAACACTGCGACCAAAGCGAACGGGGTTGAAGGCTGGTTGAGTTTATAGAGGCCAGCTACCTCTTTGGTAAAACCGTTGGGACAACACGTTTAATCAGTCTCGGGGGCTGACCCTGATGTCCCGTCAAATCTTGGCGGACACTGTAATCCTCTTGCCCCTCAAAATCCCGGTAATTCGTCCCAGTTCTCAATCAAGGCTAAGAGTAGTGGCGCTCTTAGAAGCAAATTCCATCCCTATCGAGCTTCACTAGACGTTTTCTTTGGCGCTAACCGCCAACACGGTGCGCTTTTCTGAGGACCTAGCTATTCGTCCCGACGGCCCACCCCCATGGCTGCCCTCGGAGGGGGTCGCTAATGCCTGCAGAAAATGCAGTTTATCGCCCTGTCAGAGGCCCGCCCTGCCGGCATTCTGAGCGTAATGGCGTCGTCGCGAGGCACATCTGAAACGGAGCCATGAATCACCCCATTGGGGTAATGGTCGGTCTGCATCGCCGCTCGATTGCGTTCGGCGATGCCCGGAGTGACCCCTTGGGGACACCTCGGAAGAAGGCTCCCACAAGTAACAACGTTTTTTTGAGGAAAATTTAATGTTCATCTTAGGTATCGATATCGGCTACTCCAATCTGAAGCTTGCGCACGGGCAAGCCACTGCTCCTGAGCCCTATATCTGGACCTGCCCTTCTGGTGCGGCACCGGTTGAAGACTCCGTGCTTTCATCAGGCCGTAGCCAGCGCGGCCACCACGTGTTGGTCAATGGCCGCATCTGGGTCGTCGGGCACTCCCAGCATGGCCTTGTCACCACATCCCAGCGCAGCCTCAACAACGACTACACCGAGACGGACGCATACCGTGCCCTGTTCCACCTCGCCCTACTACGGACGGGAGCGGATCATGTCGATCGTGTTGTCACCGGCCTCCCTGTCAGTGAGTGCCTCGAACACGGGCGGATTCAGAATCTGGAGGAAATGCTCGCAGGCACTCACGAAGTCGCTGAAGGGATGCGGATATCTGTGGGTGAGGTCAAGGTGGTTCCTCAGCCCGGCGGATCCTTGATCCTGGCATCGAGACGGAGGGAACTCTCGCAGTTTATCGAGACAGGCTTTGTCTCTGTGATTGACCCGGGGTTCTTCTCCACCGATTGGCTCACCTTAGATGGCGGGCGCATCGTCGAATCCCTCTCTGGCACGAATATGCGCGCTGTTTCAGTTGTGCTGCAGCGAGCTGCTGAGCTGATTCGCCAGTCGGAGGGCAGCCGTCCTCCTCTCGAAATGCTGGAAGATGCGGTTCGGAACGAGAAGCCGACCATCCTCGTCGCAGGCCACCACTTCGACTACCGCCCGCTACTTGCGACCGCAGCGCAGGAGGTCGGAGTGGCGTCGATGAGCGAGATCACCCAGAACCTCAGGGTGGAGACCCGTCGACTTGACATGGTCATCGTCACAGGAGGCGGAGCAGCCATCTATCGACAGATCCTCGAGACGGTCCTGCCCAAGACCCGCATCGAGGTGCTTGACAACCCGGTGATGGCCAATGCAACCGGCTTTTGGCTCGCAGGTCACTAACCATGATGGTCGTCAAGCTAAAGATCTCAGATGGCTCGTGGCCGGAGCTGGCAGCCGAACTGGAACGTCTGCCGTCATCTCAGCGAGCGCAAAGGATCCGGATTCTTGCCCATATAGGACTGATCGTATCGAAGAACGGAATTTCAATCGTTCAGGGCGCGCCGAATCCACCAGGGCTCGAGACGCCAACAAGCAAGCCATCAGACGCCGCGAAAGAGCAGATTCTGGGCTTCGGAAGGCCGACCAAGCTTGGTGGCCATCAGCCATGACGCTCCTGTCGAGAAAGCGAAGGCCGGCTTTGCATCGCGCTCGCTTATCTCGGACTTGCGTTTCCGAGAACTTCGGTAGCCTGAATCTGATGGAACTCATCGTTCGGTCGGATTCCGCTCTACTTTATACAGCCACGTGCAACCATCACCGAGCGTTGCCTTTGCGTGAAAGAGGAACTGCCAATGCTCGCTGAGAATTTCAGGATTCCCTTACCGGGCAGCCGCGATTCGCAGCGGTGCGTTGACCGAAGCGACCTAACTAACTGCTCACCCAGAATAGTCGGTCGAGGACCAGGAATTAGGTCCTCCATCAACCCGTTCAGTTGGGCATTACGCATCGCGTCCCTTCTTACGCCCGATACAGAGCATGGGCTGAAACACGAAACCAAAAGGCGGGAGCGGATTCCTCTTGGTGAACCTCACGCGGCCGTCACGGGAAAAGTCGCTAAGGTTGCACCGCGGGCCGCATTGAGACTAATGCGTGCGGAAATTGCTGTTTATTGGCAGGTAGGACCCTTGAATTCGCCAGAAGCTTGTAGCTCAAGACTTCGGGTTCGCCCCGGATTCGCTACCCGGAACTAACCCGTGGAATTTGAGTTATGACGCTCGCTGCAAGACTTACTGCTCGTGCCAGACAAAGACAACCTGCCAGAGATCAGGAGCAATCTAAACGGGCGTCACATGCCGCGCCTCAGGCAGCGAAGGATCAACGACCCGATGGACGTCAATGCCAGAACGTATCCCAATTCCCAAGCCAGCATGTCGACATCAACACCAGGGGGGCCTCAGCCCGCGGCATCCCGAACGCGACTGGTGGTCCAGCTCATTCGGCGGCGGAATGGGTCCGTATAAATAAGTTCTCCGAACTCACGGGGTACTCCGAGGCAGCCGTCCGGACGAAGATTCAACGCGGAATCTGGAGGATGAATGTGATTTGGCGCAAAGCCCCCGATGGTCGAATTCATATCAATCTGGAGGCGTTCTACGCATGGCTAAGAAGCGAGGTGTAAGGCCCGCCAGTGACACCAGCATAGAGATCGACTTCATGTATCGCGGCATGCGTTGCCGCGAGCGGATTAATCTTGAGCCCTCGAAAGCGAACCTGAATCATGCATCCTTGATGCGGCGACGCATTCTCGATGAGATTGCATTGGGCACGTTCGAGTACGGCGCGCACTTCCCAGACTCGCCCCGTGCCAGATCTCTTGCTCGCAATCCGTCCTCCGTGATTACCGTGGGTGAAGCCTTGGAGGCGTACTTGGAGGACAACCGAACCGCTTTGGCCTACTCCACATGGCTGGATTATCGGAACTCGATCCTAAACCAGCTTATCCCAGCCCTAGGGCATCTAACCCTCGATGAGCTAAAGAGAAGTCACGTCAGGGAGTTCATCAGCAACAAAGAAGCCTCTCCGAAGCGTTTGAGAAACATTCTTATCCCCCTGAGAGCGGTGCTAGCGGAGCTGGCCGAGGATGAGTTCATAGCAGTTGATCCACTGGCCGGCTGGCAGCCGCGGTTTCCTCGCAGAGATCGAGAGCTCGACGAAGATGCAAGCGACGTCATCGACCCGTTCAGCCTCGAAGAAATACGAGCGATCGTTTCGGCAGCCGGTCCCGGATGTCGGCACATGCTCCAGTTCGGCTTTTGGACAGGCCTCAGAATCAGCGAGTTAATCGGTCTACGTTGGAGGGACGTGGAAGACGAGCGAGTCTCAATCCGTATGACACGCGTTCGTAAAAGGTTGAAGGACCCAAAAACAACGCGTAGTCGACGCATTATCACCCTTTTGAAACCAGCAGCCGACGCTTTACGGGAGCAAGCATCCTTAACGAATCGCGATGGCACGTGGGTGTTCTTGAATCCTGATGGCGGCCACTGGCTAACCTCTGATCAACTCAGAAAGCGCGCGTGGAAGCCCACGATCGAGAAGGCCGGAGTCCGATACCGGTATCCCTATCAGATGCGCCACACGTTTGCTTCGATGATGCTAACTGCCGGAGAGAACCCTGCGTGGGTATCAACTCAGATGGGGCATTGCGATTTGGCGATGATATACAAGCGTTACGGACGATGGATTCCCGACAATGCTCCCAAGGCGGGAGCTCTTGCCGAAGCCAGATGGTAGCCAAATAAAGTGGTATGTGTTGCCACGCCCGACTACCGGGCCCTGCCTCGGAAGTAGTAGTAGGCCGGAGAGTACGACTGTGTAGCTTCGCTCCGCCGATTGGGATTCCGGTCCTCGGAGTAGATCGGAATAGATATGGAATCAGTGCGTTTACCCAACACTCCGTCTCTTCTATACCGCGTGCCGTAAAGCAGGAACGAAGCACGATCCTCGTCCATAACGACATGTGCATGAGTGACTCTTATGCGGACAGTGCGGCCTTGTTGTTCCGTTACCACGATATCACCCGGACTTACACCCAGCAGTTGCCGACAAATAGACTCCTGTTCAGCCTCGATACCGGCTCGCCAATTCTCTAGCTCATCTTCTAGATTACGCCACGCCTCTTTCGCTTGGGTGATTGGTCCAGGTCCGTTCGCGCCGGCCCAGATCCGCTCGAACAGTGCCACTTCATCAGCGGGAACTGCATCTACAACATGTCCTAACGCGTCGCTCATGATCGACAGCACTTGTTCGGCACGGCACAAAGCATTCAATCGCTTCTCTACCAGGTGCCCAGACGTATAACTGACTACCGTCGGAAGCCTCTTATCAGGACTTGGCTCGGGAATGAGATCAACCGACATGAGGTCGGCAAGCTTCACCTTGTTGGTCTCGAACCTCTCCTCCTCGCCCACCTGATATCCGGATCGGTCACGACGACAGTCGAACCAGACGGAACTCCGGGACACACAAATCTTTGCTTGAGCTCTGCCATCCGAAAAAGGCGATTCGAGGTAGTTGACCACCCAGGCATGCGCGCCACGATTAAGATTCGCACTCACGTGACTAAGCTCGAAATCCCGAGCGAGCTTCGCCATCGACGCGAGACGCTGTTGCACGTCCGCCGTGAGTCGGAGGAGCAGGATCGGCCCCCCATCCCTCGAATATGCCTTCGGAGGGCTTCGCCTAAACGCGATCACCTGCTCTTGCGTGTGGGGCAGGAGCTTCCCTACCAAATTGGTCATACTTTGGGTGGTTCCGCGGCTGGGCCCCTTTCCATCGTTCGCACGCTTGTACCAATGCGTGAACCGCCCTTGCATGAGCAGCAAGAGGTCGGCCAGCAGTGCGGGCGTCGCAGAAATGATGCCGTTGTATGCAAACCGGATTTCATCCGTGCGTGCGCCAGCGGGATCGAGTTCTTTCAGCGCACGCGCTAAGAGCCCCATCTGCAACTCTGTCAAAGGGATTCGCGCGGCTCCTGGACGACGGACTTCTCGCCTTCGACGTTCGCGAATCTCCCTTTCTGTTTCCTCTAGAAACGAGACCAACGGTGGCTTCCGAGGCGTCTGTCCGGACGATACCCGGGCCCAGTATCCTCTCGGAGGCTTCGGCACTTGGAGGCGTCTACAGAGCTTGCCTAGAGCGACATCGGACATACCGAGTGACCGCGCTACCTCGGTGGCTGGTCGCTCCCAAACAAGCGCGAACAGTTCTTCACGCGAGACCTTCTTGCTTTCCATCTGTCTACCGTGACCGTGATTAACGGGGCCGTGGTCACCCATCCCGATGGTAAGACGGCGTAACTTGCGGAAAGATGGCCGCACTATAGATTTTCTATACTATGCGGGCGTGTGTTTCTAGAGTGCCGCCCCCGATACCGGGCTCAAAGCGACTGGGTCATCCGGTTCATGGCGTATCGGCTTTTTCTGTCAGCTTTCTGTCAGCGCCGACGTCTTTTTACTTATATACAATAGGTTACGGACCTATTTCGCGGGTTCGATTCCCGCCGCCTCCACCAAATGATGAAGGGTCGCTCCGCAAGGGGCGGCGCTTCCCGCCGCCTCCGACCAATCAGGCGTCGACCTGTCCAGGCACGACCAGGACAGGGAAGCGGCGCGCGGCCAGCACCTCTTCGCTGACGCTGCCGAGCATGCGGCGATAGAGCATCCCGCGGCCCTGCGAGCCGACGACAATCAGGTCGGCCGACCATCGGCTCGCCTCCTGGATGATCGTCTGCGCCGGCAATCCCCGGACCAGCAGCGTGGAGCACGCGATGCCGCTGGCGCCAAGCTCGCCGGCCAGTCGATCGAGCAGTTCGCGCCGGTCCCGCAATTCCTCGGGCACAGGCTCTTCCACCTCTTTGCGGGAGAGCTGCCGGCCGAGCATGTCGGCCTCGCGGGGAGCGACGTTAAGGAGCAGCACTTCCGTGGTGTCGGTGTCCGCGAGGCGGCGCACCATCCCCACGACAAGATCGGCGAAGTCTGAACGATCAACGGCGGCGACGATTCTCATCCGGTATTACTCTCGGCCCGGTCAGGCATGGCGGGCAGTGTGGCAGTATAAAACAGCTTCCTTGCAGGCTGGCGTCAGAACGTCCAGACCACGCCCACGCTTACCAGCGACACGTCGGTGTCCTCGACGTCGAAGTATTCGTACTCGGCACGCACCTCCGCCGAAAACAGGCTGAAACGGGCGCCGATGCCGTAAGCGGGGTCGGTGCCGCTGTCGCTGCCGATCCGGGTGTCATCCAATGACAGGTCCGCGGACCAGTCGATGAAGCCGGCCTTGGCGAACACGCCGACCGGGCCCAGCTCGACTCCTGCCAGGCCGAACACGTCCCAGCCGGTCAGGTCGAATTCGACGTCGCTGCCGGCGATCCGGTCGGATGGGGCGCCGAAGTCGACGTAGCCGCCCTCGATGGCGAGGTCGATGACGAAAGCATCGATATTGAACCCGGCGAAGCCCTTCCAGGCGGAGGCACCGTCGTCGAATTCGACCGACCCCTCGCCGGCATCGGATATGTCCCCTTCCAGGAACGAGCGGCCTAGGCTGCCGCCGAGGTAAAAGCCGGAGTCTGCATACGTCGGCGCCGGGGTGGCCAACAGGACAGCGACCAGCAGCGCCGTGGCGGGTACGCCGGATCGGCGGGTGAGCTTGAGAGTGGCCGTGTTATCCATCTGCGGGGTTCCATGTTGCGGAATGACGGGGTGCGCCGGGGCGTCGTGACCGAGCCGTTGCCGGAGTTCCTAGAAAACGAGGGTTACAGTAATATGTCAAGCATGTTTCGCGATTCGATCCGCGGACGCCGGATTCAGGCCCTCGCCCCCAACCGCCACCCTACTCTGCATCGTCCCCATGGCTAGCCTGCGCGGCAAACTTTTCTTCCTCCCCCTATGCATCGTGCTGCTGGCGCCAGGCGCCGGAGTTCCCAGCAGTGCGCTGGCGCAGGCCGGGCCCGCACTCGCCGAAGGCGAGCGCTTCTCCCGGGACACCGTCATCGAACAGGCGCGACAGCTTGCGCAACAGCCCTTCGCACGGCCGCCGCAGGCGCCGGAATCGCTGGCGCAGATGGATTACTCCGAGTACCGCAAGATCAACTACCAGCAGGACGCGGCGGTCTGGGGGAGCTCGCCGACACGCTTCTCCGTGCAATTGTTCGCACCGGGCTACCTCTACCGCGACCTCGTGGATATCGAGATCGTCGAAAACGGCAGGAGCCGTCCGCTGGTGGTCGGGGAAGATTCCTTCCTCGTGCCCGATCCGGAACTGGCGCAGCTGCTGGCGGAGATCGGGAAGTACGCCGGCTTCCGCCTGCATTACCCCCTGAACAGTCCCCACTACGCGGACGAGTTCCTGGTCTTCCAGGGCGCCAGCTATTTCCGCGGCGTGTCGCAGGGCCAGTCATATGGCCTGTCGGCCCGCGGCCTGGCGATCGACGTGGCTGGCCCCAAGGGCGAGGAACACCCTATCTTTCGCAAGTTCTGGGTGGAGCGTCCTTCGAGCAGCCAGGACTCGATGGTGGTGCACGCCCTGCTCGACAGCCGGCGCGTGACTGGAGCCTACCGTTTCGGGATTTATCCAGGTGCTCCGCTGCGCATGGAGATCGAGGCCACCCTGTTCCCGCGCGAAGACATCGAGCACATCGGCCTTGCGCCACTGACATCGATGTTCATGCATGGCCCACTGGATCATGCCGATGTGCCCGACTACCGGCCGGCGGTGCACGATTCCGAGGGGCTGGCCATCAGGCGCGGCAACGGCGAGCGCATCTGGCGCCCCCTGGCCAACCCGCGCACGCTGCAGATCAGTGCCTTCATCGACGAGAACCCCGCCGGTTTCGGACTCGTGCAGCGCGCACGCGACTTCGGTCACTACCAGGATCTCGAAGCCCGTTATGAGCGCCGCCCTTCCGCCTGGGTGCAACCGCTGGGCGACTGGGGCAAGGGCCATGTGCAACTGGTCGAGATCCCGTCGAACTCGGAAGGCAACGACAACATCGTTGCGTACTGGCGCCCGGCGCAGGGCCTGCGCAAGGGGGAACCTTTCTCCTATGCGTACCGCCTGACCTGGCCGGAGGACGTCTCGCCGAGCCCCGGGCTGGCGCGCGTCGTGCGCAGCGCCGGCGGGCAGAAGCTGTTCAGCGAGCTGAAGGAAGTGATGATCGACTACAGTGATCTGTCCGCGAAAGCCGTGGAGGACAGCGTGGTTCATGCCAGCATCTCGCGGGGGCGCATCGTTGAGTCCCGCGTCCAGGCCAACCCGGCGGTCAATGGCGCGCGCGTCTTCCTTAGCCTGGAGACGGACGATCCGGAGACTGCAGAAATCCGTGTCGACCTGAAACGGGGTGACCGGCCGCTGGCGGAAACCTGGCTGTATCGCTGGCTCAATGAGTACTGAGCGCGACGCAACAGCAGCAGCAGATCCGGATGCCCCGCTGTTAGCACTGCCGCAGGAAAGCCCGCTGCCCATGCCGCGGCGGTCCCTGCATGAGCCGCGCCAGCCGCTGCGCGCGCGCACTTCGTGGGGCGCCCGGCTGAGAGTCGCCCTCGCGCGCGCCTACATCACCGCAGCCACGCTGGCGCTGGCGGGCTACGGCACCTGGGAAATGCATGGCGTGCTGAGCGTCGGCTCGATCACGCCTTTGCAGTGGGTCTTCCTGGTGTTGTTCGGCATCAACTTCACCTGGATCTCCTTCGCCTTCGCCCAGGCCACGCTCGGCTTCGCCCGCAGCCTGCTGCCGCGGCTGTGGCGGGTACCCGAGCACCAGGGCGAGCTGCCGTTCAAGACCGCCATCCTGCTGCCGGTGTACAACGAGTCGCCGCAGCGGATCGCCGCCGCCATCATGGCCATGCGCGGCGAGCTGGCCGCGCGTGAGCCCGGCAAGTACGCCTTCTTCATCCTCAGCGACACCAACCAGGCCGATGCCTGGGTCGCCGAAGAAGCCGTGTTCCGCCCGGTGATCCTCGAGGCCGACGCTGCCTGCCCGGTGTTCTATCGGCGCCGCGGCAACAACGCCGAGCGCAAGGCCGGCAACATCGCCGACTGGGTGCGACGCTGGGGCGGTGATTACGAGGCCATGATCGTTCTCGACGCCGACAGCATCATCAGCCCCGATACCCTGGTGACGCTCAGTCGGCGGATGGTCGCGGCTCCGGGAGTCGGGCTCATCCAGACACTGCCGCGCATCGTGCGTGCGCGCAGCCTCTACGGGCGGGCGCAGCAGTTTGCCAACCAGTGTTACGGCCCGATCTATGGCGGTGGGCTCGCGGCATGGCATGGCCTGTCGTCCAACTTCTGGGGCCACAACGCAATCATCCGCACCCGGGCGTTTGCCGAGTCCTGCTCCCTGCCGCTGCTGCAAGGCAAACCGCCCTTCGGCGGCGCCGTGCTGAGCCATGACTTCATCGAGGCCGCGCTGCTGCGTCGCGCCGGCTGGGGCGTTCGCTTCGACGTCGATCTCCAGCAGAGCTGGGAAGAGGCGCCACCGTCGCTGGTCGACGTGCTGGTGCGGGACCGACGCTGGTGCCAGGGCAACCTGCAGCACAGCCGTTTCCTGTTCGCGCGTGGCCTGACGCTCACGAGCCGGCTGCACCTGCTCACCGGCATCATGGCTTATGCCAGCGCCGCGCTCTGGCTGCTGCTGGTGATCGTCGGCCTGGTGATCGCAGTGCAGGCCAAGTTCGTGCGCCCGGAGTACTTTGCCGAACCGTCGCTGTTCCCGATCTGGCCGGTGTTTGATTCCGCGCGCGCCCTGCAGCTGTTCGTGGTTTCCATGGCCGTGGTGCTGGCGCCCAAGGTCTTCGGCTGGTTTGCGGCGCTGGTCAACATCCGCCTGTGCCTGCGTTTCGGCGGGCCGCTCCTGCTGACCCTCAGCACCCTGTTTGAAACCCTGCTGTCGGCCTTGTACGCGCCAATCCTGATGTTCACCCAGACCCATGTCATCTGGGGTGTGCTGCATGGCAGTGACAGCGGCTGGAAGCCCCAGCGCCGCGACGACGGGACGCTGGGCTGGGCGGCGGCCGCGCGTGCCCACCGGGCACATATGCTGCTGGGCGTGACCCTGGCGCTGATCGCCTGGGCGGTGCACGAAGCGCTGTTCCTGTGGCTCTTGCCCATTACGCTCGGCCTGGTGCTGGCGGTGCCGCTGAGCTGGGCCAGCGGCGGCACCCGTCGCGGCAAGCTCTTTGCGGCGCTCGGCCTGCTGCGGGCGCCCGAGGAGAAGCGGCCCGCACCCGTGCTGGCCAGGCTCCAGGCCGAACTCGAACGGCAACCTGGCCTGGGCGACGAGAAGGCGCTGACACGGCTGGCCGAGGATCCGTCCCTGCTGGCATGGCATCGCGCCCAGCTCGCTCCTGCCACGGGGAAACCCGCCTTGGCGGACTTCAACGCAGCAACAGTGACCGCGGCCTGGAAGGCCGAGCATGCAAACACTCTCGATGAATTGAACCAGTGGCTGGATCCAGCCGAGACGCTCGCGCTCATCAACCGTCCGGATGGGCTTGACCGCCTGCAGTCGTTGCGCGACAGCTAGCCGACTTCTGCGGGCGCTGGCCTATCAAGGACTAAGGCCGTGAGGGTGCGACAGCGTACAGACCTCCTGATGTAAAGAGCAGACTGTGAAGCAGCGTACCGCACTCTTCACAGGACACAGTCATGTCTCGACAACCCCTTCCCTTGCAGGCGATCCGCGGATTGCCTGTCTTCATTGCGCTCGCCGCTGCAGGTTTTCTTGCTCTGGCAGGTTGCGCCACGCCACCCCTACCGCCGACCGAGCAGCTGCAGGCCGCCGAGTCGGCGATCTCAAACGCCGAGCAGGCCCGAGTCGCTGACTATGCGTCCGCCGAATTGACCCTGGCCCGCGAGAAGCTGGCCCTGGCCAACACCGCCGCGCGCAACGACCAGATGGTGCAGGCCGAATACCTCGCCGTCGAGTCGCGGATGCACGCCGAACTTGCGTTGGCCCGGGCCGAGGAGCTGAAAGCCAAGGCTGTCAATGACGACATGAAGCAGAGCATTGACACCCTCAAGCAGGAAATGCAGCGCGCCGCAGGAGGAAGTCAATGAACCGCTCACGCATATCTTCAACCCGTACCGCGCTCCTCATCGCCGGCTTCTTTCTGCTATCGGCCTGCGCCACGGCGCCCAAGCCACCGGAAGTGCCGCTGGATTCCCGCGTGAAGCTGACGGCGCTCCAGTCCAACCCCGAACTCGCCACCCGCGCGCCGGTAGAAATGAAGGAGGCCGAGGCCGCCGTCAAGGCAGCCGAAACGCCTCGCACGGATGATGAGGCCTACGCTGCGCACCTGCTGTTACTCGCCGACCAGAAGGTGGAAATCGCCCGCGCGCGCGCCCAGAGCCGCCTGTACGAAGACCAGCGCCAGGCGCTCAGCGAACAAAGCGAGCGCGCCCGCCTCGAGGCCCGCACGCTGGAAGCCGACCGCGCCCGCATGGATGCGACAGCGGCACGCGCCGATGCGGCCAGCGCGCGCGACGAGATCGCTGCCTCGCGCGCGACACGCCAGGACCTGGAACGCCAGATCGCGGAGCTCAACGCTCGCGAGACCGATCGCGGCCTGGTCGTCACCCTGGGCGACGTACTGTTCGCGACGGGCAAGTCCAACCTGATGGGGGGCGCCGGGGCCAACCTCGACAAGCTGGCGGCCTTCCTCGGCGAGTACCCTGATCGCACCGTGCTCATCGAAGGCCACACCGACAGCGTCGGCAGCGAGGCGTCGAACCAGCTCCTGTCACAACGACGCGCAGATTCAGTTAAGTCTTACCTGGTCAACCGCGGCGTGCAGGCGAATCGCATCAGCACGGCCGGGTTGGGCGAGGGCTCTCCGGTGGCCAGCAACGACACCGCCACGGGGCGCCAGCAGAATCGCCGGGTCGAGGTGATCATTTCGAACACCACGCCTGTCCCCTCCCGCAACTAATTGTCCGCGCCACGCCGAGGCCCGCCCGGCCTAAAGCCGGGCCGGCTCTTTCTCCCCAACCACCAACAACTCCAGGAGCATCTCATGGACAAGCACCAGATCAAGGGCCAGATGCACAAGGCCAAAGGCAAGGTCAAAGAAGTGACCGGCCGCACCATCGGCAACGACGAGATGGAGCGCGAGGGCAAGGTCGAGCATGCCAAGGGCTCCGCTCAAAAGGCCTACGGCGACCTCAAGACCGACGTCAAAGAGGTCACCAAGTGAGCCGCGCCGCCGCTGATCTGCCGCGCAGCGGGGCCGCCATCAGCCAGCCGAAGCTGCTGAGCGCCACCACCATCACGGGCGACGACGTCTTCAATCTCAAGGACGAGAAGCTGGGCACGATCGAAGACATCATGCTGGACATGGAGAACGGCAAGATTCGCTATGCCGTGCTCTCCTCCGGAGGATTCCTCGGCATGGGGGACCGCCTGTTCGCGATTCCCTGGAGCGCGATGAAGATCGACGCCCTGCACAAGCGCTTCACGCTCGACGTGGATATCGAACGCCTCAAGGCGGCGCCGGGCTTCAACAAGGAGGCCTGGCCCAGCTGGAGCGATCCAAGCTGGAGCGCGAGCGTCGACGCCTATTACCGGACGATTCAGCCCGGCACCACCCCCAACCGCTGAATGATCAGCCAGGAAGATTCACATGATTGAGAACACCAGGGCTAGCGCGACCAACTCGGGTCCCGTTGGCGGCCATACGACGACGGCAGGGGTGGACCGCCTCGCCGCCGGCGCCCACAGCGGCATTCACACCGCGGCAGAGGCGGCCCACCGGGTCGTCGACAGCGCCGACGAGGCGGCCAATCACGCCACCGACGCGATGGCCAGGGCCGGCAACAAGGCCGGCGTGAAGGGTGAGGAGCTCTACGCGGCGGGGGCCGGCTACATGCGGGATCATCCCGTGGTCACGCTCGGCGCGGCGGTGGCAGCAGGCTACTTGCTGAGCCGGTTGCTGGCCACGCGCTAGCGCCACGCGCGGGATCCATGTCCCTCCACAGTGACACCCCCCCGGTGGCGACGCACGACGCCTCAGCGCCGCCACCGGATTTTGGCCAACACGCCGCCAGCCTCGCGAGCGAGGTGCGCGGGCTGGTTCATGACCACATCGAACTGGCCACCCTGGAGAGCCGCCTGTTCATCGTCCGCGTCTCGAGGATGGGGATGATTGCAGTCTTCTCCGGCCTCGTGCTGGCCAGCGCATGGCTGGCTCTCGCCGGTGCGGCGGCCTTGGTCCTGATTGATCGAGGTATGGCGCCGCCCATGGCCATGACGCTGCTCGCCCTCGCCAACCTTGTGCTCGGCCTTGGCGCCTGGCTGTTGCTCAGGGCCACCGGCGCTCGGTTGGGCTGGCCAGCCACTCAGCGCACCATCAGGCCACCGCCCCCATGTCAATGAAATCGCGCATCCGGCAGGCTGAGCGCAGCATCCACCTGCGGCGCGCTCGTTTCCGCTTCGCCCTCGGCGGAGTGAGGCACTCGGTCGGCAAGCGCATGGTATCGCCTGGCGCGCTGATCGCAGCGGGCCTGTTCGGCGCCGCGCTACACCAGGACCGCCGCCTGCAGGGCTTGCGGCTGCTGGCCTTGCTGGAAGAGGTGAATGCCGGGCTTCGGCTGTTGCTCAAGTTGGTGCGCTATGCAACCGACACGACGCGCGCGAAGGAATAAGCTGATTTCTTCAACACCGAGAACAGAGCGATAAACATCATGACCAATTCCCTCTACCGCAATACGCTCATCGTCGCGGGTATCGCCGTCGCCCTCGGGCTCGCTGGCTGCGGCAAGAATGCCGCAGAACCCACCGCAGATACGACCCGAAACTCGACCGTAGCTGAGGCTGCGAAAACCACGGGCGAAGCCGCCAAGGCGACCGGCGCGGCCGCCACCCAGGCCGTGTCCGACACCTGGATCACCACCAAGATCAAGTCCGTTCTGCTCGCCGATCCCGACGCCAAGGGTCTCGATGTGAATGTCGATACCAAGGATGGCGTGGTGATGTTGGAAGGCGAGCTGGCAACCCAGGCCGCCGTCGATCACGTCACGGCGCTTGCTGCGGACGTGGAAGGCGTGAAGCGTGTCGACGCCACGGCGCTGACCGTCGCTCGCCCGTAAGCCGGGCAAACGCATCCGGGGCACGGGACAAGCATCCGCGCCCCGGCTCTTTGGCGCACGGCCACTGCTACAGCCAGTAGGCCACGACGCGCGCGAACCGTTCCTTGATGCGCAGCCATACTGACCGGCGCCGCCACTCCGCAAGCAGGATCTCCTCGGACTCGGCCAGGTCTGCCGCGAACATCGCGTCCATCTGCCCGGCAAACTCTCCGCCCAGCACCACCGCGTTGATCTCGTCGTTATGCAGGAAGCTGCGCAAGTCCAGGTTGCTGGAACCTATGGTGGACCACACGCCGTCGACGACTGCGGTCTTTGCATGCATCACCGCACCCTGTCGCTCGTAAATCCTCACTCCGGCCTTCAGCAGTTTCGTGTAGTACGAGCGGCCGAGGTGAAAGATCGCCGCGGAATCCGTGTGGCTCGGCAACACCAGCTTCACCTCAACGCCCCGTTGTGCCGCGCCGGTCAGCGCCTTGAGCAGTACCGGATCGGGCCCGAAGTAGGCAACCGTCACGTGAACCTCAGCCTCTGCGCGCATGATTGCGGACACCAGCGTCAGGTAAATCGGGCTGGCCTCGTCCTCCGCCCTGCTGCCTATGGCGCGCACGATCTCGTCGCCTTGTGCGGACAGCTCGGGATAGTAATGCCTTGGCTTCGGCGGAGCCTCTGCCTGCCGCGTCCAGGTGTCGAGGAAGAGCCGCTGGAACTCCGCCACGACGGGCCCCTCGACCATGATGTGCGTGTCGCGCCAACCCTCGTCGTTTTCCGCGGCACCGGGCTGTATTTTGCCCGGTGCCGGCTTTCCTGCGGGTGAGCTCGAATAGCTCTGGCTGATATTCACGCCCCCGATGAAGGCGGTGCGACCATCGACCACCAGCTGCTTGCGGTGATCGCGGTTGTTCATCTGCCAGGTCTTTGGGTTCTTAGCCAGCGGGTTCACCGGATTGAACTCGAGCACCGCGATGCCGCCCTCGCGCAGGTCCTCAAAGAATGATTCCGGCGTCAGCAACCCGCCCACGCTGTCATACAGGATGTTGACCTGGACCCCGCTCGCCTGCTTCTCGAGCAACAAGTGGGCGAACTCCTGGCCGAGCTTGCCGTCGTCGAAAATATAGGTCTCGAGATTGACGTGATCGACAGCGGCGCGGATCGCGTCGAGCATCGCCTCGTGCGTATCCGGACCGTTCTGCAGCAGCGTCACCTTGTTGCCGAGCACCAGCGGGCTGCCGATGGAGATTTCCTGCTCGTAGGCGAGATGCTTGCGCAGCATGTCGGGTGCGGCATTTTCGTCTTCCAGCTGCTGGAGCAGCTGCTCGCCACGCACTTCAGATAGGACGCCGCTCCCTCCCTGGAACAGCACCTCAGTGGAAGACGTCGGGTCCAGTTCGGTGCTCGGCAAGACCGCGCAGCCGGCCAGGCTCAGCAGCCCGGCCGCGATCTGCACGGTCCAACGCGCCGTTCTACAAAGCGCGCCGGCCATTGATGAGCTGCAACAGGACCATGATCACCGCGATCACCAGCAGCACGTGCACGAACCCGCCGATGGTGGTTCCGGAGACCAGCCCCAGCAACCAAAGCACGAGAAGAACAACAGCAATTGTGTACAGCATGGTCAGCACTCCGTTGGATGAGCCGGCGGCAAGAACTGTTCCGTGTGCCGAACTCACAACTAAACCCTATTCCTTTGCAGGACCGCCTTCTGTGCGGTGTAACACCGAAGGGCCGGCATGGCCAGGCCGGCTCGGTGCGCCAGCGAACTGAACTTCCGACGCCAATCCACGATGCTGAGTACGGGTGGCGAGTTGCCACATCACCGCAGCGCTGGGCGCTGTAAAGGAATAGCTGATGAACAGAGTTCTGCATCGAATGAGATTTATCCTCGCCGGAACGATTCTCACCCTGGCACTCGGCGCCTGCGCGACCGCACCGGTCTCCGTCGAGGGCAAGGCAGACATCGAGAAGGATGCCGCCACCACGCTGGCCGCGGCCAAGGCAGCCGATCCGACGCTGGCTCCGGTCTTTGACACATCCGCCGGCTACGCGGTGTTCCCGAGGGTCGGCAAGGCCGCAGCGGGCGTCGGCGGCGCCTACGGCAGGGGCGTGCTCTACGAGCAGGGTCGTGCAGTGGGTTACTGCGACCTGACACAGGCCACCGTGGGCATGCAGCTCGGTGGGCAGGTCTATTCCGAGATCATCGCCTTTGAGACAGGGAAGGACGTCGCAAGCTTCAAGGAAGGCGGTTTCCGCTTTGCCGCCCAGGCCACCGCGGTCGCCCTGAAGTCCGGCGCCGGCGCCAACGCGACCTACACGGACGGCGTCGCCGTTTTCACCATGGACGAAAGCGGGCTGATGTACGAAGCCGCCGTCGGCGGACAGAAGTTCAGCTACCAGGCCAGGTAACACCGGCCCACTGGAGATTTACATGGACGCTTTCAAGATCCTCGCGCTCATCCTGATTATCGGTGGCGGGCTGGGACTCGCCTACGGCGGCTTCAGCTACACCCGGGAGACGCATTCGACGGACATCGGTCCGGTGCACCTCGAGATGAAGGAAGAACAGCGTGTCAACATTCCCCTGTGGGCCGGCCTGGCTGCCGTGATCGGTGGGGGGCTGATCCTCGTGGTGCCACGCAAGTCCTAAAGGCCCGGACCGCACTTGCTCGCGCAGGCATTCGCCTCGTCACATGCAATTTCCCCTGCTGCGGCGAGTTCACTGAGTGCCTGCGCGAGATTTTCGCACGCGGCGCGGAACCCCGGCGCGAGCTCCAGTGCATGGCGGTAGGCGGCTGCCGCCGCCGTGACGTCGCCTTGCAGGTAGCGCACATTCCCCAGCGCTGTCCATGCCATCGGTTCATCCGGCCACCGCGCCACGGCCGCTGCATAGCCCTCGGCGGCCAGTTCCAGATCCCCCGTAGACTCGAAGGGCGCCACCGCGCGCAGCCAGCCAAGCACATCCGCACTGGCGGGCGGCTCGCCAGCCTTCACCACGACCATTGCCCAGCGCCCGCCACGATCCCAGCTGGCCAGGAACGGCACCGCCCCGCGCTCCTCGCGGCGCGTAGTGCCGGAACGGAGCAGGAACCTCTCGGCTGCGGGGTCGAAGCCTACCAGCACGGCGTAATGCCAGACCGGCCAGCGCTCGAGGCGGAGATTCTGCAGTAACAGCACGGGTTGCCCGCTGCGCAGCTCCATCAGGATGGGGGCGAGAGTCTCCGGCAGCACGTAGGGGACGCGCCCTTGGCTGCGCGTCGCCACGATCATCTCCGCCTGCAGGCTACCCTTGCGGTCCGGCACATAAACGCGCTGGACCAGCTGCTGCGGCGAGACGTCGATGCCGCTGTGCACGAGCACGGTGGCGAGCGCCGCGGGGCCACACTGGTATTCATCCTGCGGGAAGAAGGGAACCTGGTCGAGCTCGACCGGCAGTCCGGCCTCGCGTAGAACCTGGCGCTCGGGGCCCACGGCACATGCGCTCAGCACAAGCTGAGCGATGGCGACTAACATGAGAAGGTTGTGCGAGCGCACGCCGATATGCGACCAGCCCGCAGCAGCGCCTGGCGCTGCTGCGGCCGTCGCTACTCCGCGATCAGATTCGGCTGAAGATGTTGATGACGCCTGTCACCTCGAGAATGAACAGCACCACGAATACCACGCCGATCACGGCCAGCACGTCACCGCCGGCCGGGGCTGTTTCCATGCTGTCGGCCAGTTGCCGGAGCTCGAGGTCGGACATCGTTGCCATCCGCTCCCGGACCATGTCGGGCGACACGCCCCAGGCCAGCAGCTGTGCCTCAACTGCCTCTCCCGCAAGCACCACGTCGATCCGGTCCAGCGTGTGCGAGCGAGCCTCCTCCGCCACCATCTGCTCCGTACCCACGATCCCCGCAGCGGCAGGCATCGAGGTCACTAGCATGGCTGCCAGCGTGAGGGCGATTACGACACTGTTTCTGTTTCTCATTACCCGACTCCTTGGAGATTACCGTCACCTGTGCCAGGCGTCGTGATTGGCGCCCGGATCGCAGCCACTGGCTGCATTCTCCGGCTTAGGTTAATCGCGAGGCGTACCCGCGATCTGTGCGATACCGCGCTTAGTGCGGTCCGAATGACCATTGACAGCGCGAGCCCGCGCGAAGCGGAAACCCGCCTGGCGGCCGGCCTTGGCCTGGTACATCGCCACATCGGCGCGTCGCATAAGGGCGTCGACGTCATCGCCGTGGTCGGGGTAGAGGCTGATTCCAATACTGCCACTGATTCGCACGGGACGACCCTCGATGACGTGTTCAGCATTAACAGCCGCCAGGACTTTCTCGGCCACATATGCTGCGTCCTGCCTGCACTCGATCTCCGTCAAGAGGATCACGAACTCATCGCCGCTCCGCCGGCATACCGTATCGCTCTCCCGCACGCAGGCCTCGAGACGCCGGGCGACGGCAACAAGAAGCTGGTCGCCGAATTCATGCCCGTGCAAATCATTGACGTCCTTGAACCTGTTCAGGTCCATGAACAAGAGAGCGACCTGCTTGTGGTGGCGATGAGCAAGGCTAAACACCTGGTCCAGTCGCTCTTTCAGCAGCGCGGTGTTGGCCAGCCCGGTGAGGTGGTCGTGCCGGGCCTCGTGACACATCTGCTCCGACATGAGACGGGATCGAGCCACGTCATGGAAGACGATGACGGCGCCGGTCACGGCCCCGTCGCGGTCGTGAATGGGGGCTGCAGAATCCTCAATCCCGAGCTCGGTTCCGTCGCGCCTCTGCAGCAAGCAGCCCATCGCCAGGCCAACGGTACGGTCTTCCGCGACGGCGCGCTCAGCGGGATTCGCTGCGGCAGTGCGCGACACCCCATCGATGATCTGGAAGACTGTCCCCAGCGGTTG
The DNA here is from genome assembly GCF_011089885.1 of Thioalkalivibrio sp. XN279. NCBI lineage: Bacteria > Pseudomonadati > Pseudomonadota > Gammaproteobacteria > Chromatiales > Ectothiorhodospiraceae > Thioalkalivibrio > Thioalkalivibrio sp. XN279. The sequence continues at coordinate 430,361 of NZ_JAANBD010000025.1, forward strand.
GCCCAGCGCCTCCTCCCGCGACCAGCCGGTCAGGCTCTCCGCCTCCAGGTTCAGGTAGGTGACGGTGCCGGCGAGATCCGTCACCAGGACGGCGTCGCCAATCGAGCCGAGCGTCACCTGGGCGCGCTCTTTCTCGGCGAACAGCGCTGCTTCCGCCTTGCGCAGCACGGACTCGGCCACCTTCCGCTCCGTGATGTCCTCCACCACCAGGAGGACGGCGGTGGATCCGCCCTCCCCTTGCACGTTCGAGGCATGCAGCTGGGCCCACACCATGCCGCCGTCCGGCCGCTGCAGGCGGACTTCAGCGTGGAACGCCTCGCCGGCCGCGACGGCGTCCCGCCACTCGTGGTTGACGCGTTCCCGGTCGTCCGGGTGCAGCGCGCCGGTCCATGGCGCCCCGCAAGCCTGTGCATGGGCGAGCCCGGTGATCTCTAGGTACGCCGCGTTGGCGTAAATGCATCTGCCCGTCCTGTCGGACAGGCAGATGCCCAACGGAGAGAACTCGCATAGCCGGACGGCCAGCTCCGCGCCAAAAAGTTGCTGCTCTTCGCGATGTGCCGCCATTCCGGTTGTGATCACCCTGCCGTGTTCGGACTCAGCGCCTGCGGCCCACGCGCATACCAGCGGCAGCGAGCAAGGAAAGGAAACCGCCAAGAGCGAACCACGGCAGCACACCGGCCGTCGCGGGCAACGTGGCGGCACGCGGCTCCACCGCGGCGACACGCGTTGGGGCTGGCGGGGCTGGCGGCTTCACCACTGCGACCTGGTCGACCGGCGCCCCGGGCTGGGTCACGAAGCCATAGGTCCCTTCCGGGACATACAGGTTGACGAGCTGGTCGCTACGCAGCTGCGAGAACGGCGTTGCCCGGTCGTCGATGTAGGCCACCTGGCCGGTGGCCGGCTGCAACGTCACTTCTTCGACGTGGCGATCGCGGCTGTCGCGGAGGCTGAAGGACACCGTGCCATCCTGCTCGACGCGCAGAAACTTCGCCTCGAACCGCGCCCAGCTCTCGCCGCTCGCCATGACGACTTCGCGGCACGCTTCAATCAACCTCGGGTGGTTGCTTGTCATGTCCGCGTTCCAGTCCACCTCTGCGCAACTCTTCGCTTGTTCGCGTTCCTGCGGGAACGGCTCTTGCTGTGCCCCGGCCACGCTGAGCAATGAGGCGCTTAACGCCATTGCCGTCAGGCAGCTAAGTGCCTTGGTTTGCATAACCTTCATCACGTTCTCCTTGTTTACATGAGCTCGTCGGCCACGGTCGCTCGCACGACGTAGCGCTGTGGCGCGTTGCCGACGAAATAGAAGGGATAACAAGTCACCAGCGTGAGCATCGGCTCGCCAGTATCTTCGAGCACATACACGTCGCCGGGATCCACGACCTCGAGGGCGTTGATGCGATAAACGAGGACCCGGTCAGGCAGCGCCAGCTCCAGGAGGTCACCGATCGCCACGTCCTTCAGCCCGCGGAAATGGGTATCGCGATGCGCCGCGATGCCGACATTACCCGCAGCGCCCGGAAATGCCGTGCCCTCGACCAAGCCTGCTCCCCGGCGGAGCACCTGCTCCGTGGTGCCTTGGTAGACGGGCACTTCCAGCGCGATGCCGGGAACCCGCAGCACGGCAATCACGCCCCCCGGGTCCTGCGCCACGCCTGCAATTACTGCGGCGGGCGATGTGGCTGCTGCTGTAGCTGTAGCAGTGGCCGCAGCTGACACAAGCTGCATCCTGGCGGGCACTAACGCTCCTGCTTGCGCTTCGCGTAGCCACTCGTCGGGTGCAAGTTGCTGCACTTCCGCGAAGGAGGCCAAGCCTTCCCGGCGCTGGTGCTCGCCCCAGTAACGATTGCCGAAGTACAAGGCCAGCAACGTCGTGCCGAGAATCCACAGCAACATCTCTGAAATCTTCATCTTCTTCGCATGCTACGAGTCGCATCTCCTGGTAAGTCTTTGCAAGTGTCGAACAGGGGGCTTACGCCTGTCTGTACACAAGCGCACATAGCGCAGGAACGCGCCATGGTGGGATGCCGTCCGAAAAGGGATTAGAGGTTGTGCGCCGCAACCGGATGGCCGCGCCGCGGCCGCGTCCACGTCAATCGTCGCGGCGCGATACCGTGAAAGGCAACAGGCGGTCGGTTTCTCTTTTCACCACCGCATAACACTCGCAGCACAGGCTCTCCAGCCGGGGCCGGTCCAGCACCGTTATGTGGCCGCGGTGATACTCGATGACGCCCTCGCTCTGCAGCTTGCCGGCAGCCTCGGTGACGCCTTCACGTCGCACACCGAGCATGTTGGCGATCAGTTCCTGGGTCATGGTCAGCCGGTTGTCCGGCAGGCGGTCCAGCGAGAGCAAGAGCCAGCGGCACAACTGCTGGTCGATCGTATGGTGCCGGTTGCACACCGCAGTCTGCGCCATCTGCGTGATCAGGGCCTGGGTGTAGCGCAGCATCAAGTGCTGAAAATCCTCATGGCGGTCGAACTCTCGCATGAGTGCCCGACCCGGTAGCCGGAAGGCGTGGCCGCCACTCTGCACGATCGCCCGGCTCGGCGTGGATTCGCCACCCATGAAGAGCGCCACGCCGACGATTCCCTCGTTCCCTACCAGCGAGATCTCGGCAGAAGCGCCATTTTTCATCACATACAACAAGGAAACTATTGATTCCGTGGGGAAATAGACGTAGCGAATTTTATTCCCAGACTCGTAAAGCACCTTGCCCAGCGGCATCTCGACGAGCTTCAGCTGCGGCGCGAGGCGCTCCCGCACCGGCTCCGGAAGGGCGGCCAGAAGCAAGTTCTGTTGTGTTACACGTATGGCAGTCATGCGGCAGCCTGATGACCAATCTGGGCCAATACTGCTCGAATTATAGCCAATATGTGCGGTACCTTACCGAGCGGCGATGAGACGCTCGACGTACCAGGCGCAGGCTTACGGGCTCAGTGCCGCTGGCGTGTCTGAAATACCTCGTAGCACTCGCAGGACATCGCCTCCAGGCCATTACGATCCAGGACCCGGACATTGCCGCGCGTATAGTTGATGAGCCCCCGACCCTGCAGGTCCCCGGCCGCAATCGTGATGCTGCTACGCCGCACGCCGAGCATGTCCGCCAGGTCGCTGTGGGTAAGGTAAAACCGACCATCTGCCATCCGGTCCGCGGCAAGCAGCAGGGCCCGCGCCAGGCGCTGTTCGATCCTGTGATAGCGGATACATCCTCCGACCAGCGAAAGCTCGACGAGCCGCGTGTAAAGGTAGCGGCTAATTATCTTCCGTAACACCGGTGAAACCTGTATCCGCCGCCGCAGGTTCGGCGCCCTGATGCGCAGGGCGCTGCCCGGCGCATGCACTACGGCCTTCATCGGAACCGTATCGATACCGAGCACCAGCGTCGCCCCGAGCATCCCGTCCTGGCCGATCAACGCCATGTCCATCGGCTTGTGGTCATGCAGCACCGATACCAGCGAGACCAGTCCGCTGGTGGGAAAGTAGGCGTGCCGGTATGGCGTATCGACGTCACACAGGACGTCGCCGGCTCGCATCGCAAATGGTTCACACAACGACAGGAGCTGCTTGCGCTCCCCGCGCGGCAGGCTGGCAACCAAGGTATTTGCTTCCGAGACCGGGGACTGGAGCGGGATGTTGGCCACATGAGCTCCTTCAACGCGGCAATGGCCAGGCAGGCACGAAGAGCACATCGTGTCACCTCGATCAGAGCCAGAGTGCTTGGCATCCGTTGCCGCTGTCTGTGCGTCGCCGCACGAAGCCGTCACCCAAGCCGGCCGGCGCGCACACGGCCTCAGTCATTCATCTCGGTGCTGCGACGGCCAGCCGGCACGTATGGCAGCAAGCGGTCGGTCTCCTCCTTTACCACCGCGTAGCATTCACAACTCAAGGCCTCGAGTTTCTCCCGATCCAGCACCTTTATCTGCCCGCGGTGATAATCGATCACGCCCAGCCGCTGCAGCTTGCCCGCCGCTTCGGTGACGCCTTCGCGGCGCACGCCCAACATGTTGGCGATCAGTTCCTGGGTCATGGTGAGTTCACTGGACCTGAGGCGGTCCAGCGACAGAAGCAGCCAGCGGCAAAGCTGCTGGTCGATCGTATGGTGACGGTTGCACACTGCGGTTTGGGCCATCTGCGTGATCAGCGCCTGCGTGTAGCGCAGCATCAGCACCTGCAAGTCTCCATGACGGTTGAACTCGTCCTTGAGCCGTTGCCCCGCAAGCTTGTAAGCATGCCCGGCGCTTTGGACGATCGCGCGGCTGGTGGTGCTCTCTCCGCCCATGAAGACTGCGATGCCGACGATCCCCTCGTTGCCCACCACCGAGATCTCTGCCGAGGCGCCGTTCTCCATCACATACAGGAGGGAAACGATGCAATTCGTCGGGAAGTAAACCTGTTGTGAAGACTGGCCCGACTCGTAGAGCACCTTGCCCAACGGCATGTCGACCAGTTCAAGATGCGTCCGGAGGCGGAGCTGCGCTTGGTGCGGCAAGGCCGCCAGCAAGTGGTTCTGCTCGGGGGCAGGAATGAGGGCCATGGGAATTCCATTGCGATGCTACCGTGCAAGAACGCTATCGTGTCAGCTGCGCCCCTTCCGTTCGATACCGCACAGAGGTGTGGCCTGGGTTCCGCGGAGGTGCGGTTCCAAGCAGTGCACCATCCGAGTGCAGCGAGATGCAGGCGCCCGCAAGCGATGCAGGTCGGGCGCAACCGGCCGCTAAGGACGAATAGCCTGGATCAGCGCATGGGCCGGATAGCGCCCTGGGTTCACCGCAGGTAATGCTGTTTGGCCTGCGGCCTGCGCCGTCACCAGTTCGAGCAACGCTTGTTGCTTCGTGCCAGGCACCGGGGTGACCAGGTCACCAGCTGCGGCAGCCGCCGCACGCGCCTTTGCCGGATCGTTATTGGCAGCACGATCGGCGGCCTCCATTGCATGGATCGCGAGCCAGGCCGTGGCGGCGCCCCGCTCGACATCCGCACTCCGGCTCGCGCCGAAATCCGACTGGAAGCGTGCCAGTCCCGCGCGGGCCTCAACAGTGCGGCGCTCGCCGAACAGTATTGCAACCTCCATCCATCGTGCCTGCATCAGCAAGCTGATCGTCCAGCGTCGATTGGCGGGGTCGCTCGACGTCAGCTCGAGGGCATTGGTGAGCGCCCAGGCGTTCACGCCACGGGCTTCGGCCCATTGGCCGTCCAGCAGCAAGGCTTCGGCACGAGTGTTGGCGGCGGACGTCGCAATGTCACGCCACAATGAATTGGCAGGGTCCTGGTCGAGTAGTGCCTGCATCTCCACGAGCGCATCGCGGGCACGTGTCGCCGCCATCACAACCGCGCCTTGCGCGAGGGCATTCGTCGCAAGCGCATCATGGGCACGGGCCATGGACATGCGCACGCTGCTGTTGCGCGGATCCGCCGCCCGCAACGCCGTCAGGATCGTAAGCTCGGCCATGCGCTCAGCCTCGGCCGCCTGGGAATTTCCCGACTGGAAAAAGGCGTCTGCGAGCCAGGCGCGAGCCTGGCTGCTGTCCCACAAGGCCGAGGTATCACCCGGCGCCTCCGCGGCCAGCTGGTCAGTAACTGCAACGTAGCGTTGAAACTGGGTAATGGCGTCGTCGGGGCGCCTCAGGTCGAGGTAAAGTGCCCCAAGGCTATTGGCGGCATAGCCAGTTTCCAGTTTCCATTTCGGGTTGCTGGGGTCGGTGGCCAGCATACGTTCGGCGAGCGCGGCATACTGGCGGAATCGCGCCTCTGCGATGTCCCAGTCTCGCCGCTGCCAGGCGACCTGGCCGACATAGAAGACACTCTGGGCGTGATCGAACATGCGGTCCGGGTTGTCCGGGTCGCGCGCCAACAACTCGGCGGTGGACTCTTCGGCGGCAGCATAGGCTTCGAGTGCCGCCGTCCCGTCGCCATTCAGTTCGCGCACTTCGGCCACCAGCATGAGGGCGCGAGCGCGGCGGCCCAGTGCATCGGCATCAAGGCTCGCCGGGCGCTGGCCCTCATAATAGGCAAGCGCTCGCCGGCCGACCGAATCCAGCACATCGAGCCGGCCTACTGGCTCGAGCTTCTGTCGCAGGTCGGTGAGCATATATTCGACCAGGCCGTCGGCCTCGGCTCGCTGCCGCTCGGCTTCACGCTGGCCCTGGATTGCCGCAACCGTGAGCACGGCCATCACCGCCACCAGCGCCAACGAGGCACTGGCGATGCCCATCAGCCAGCGCTGTCGCCTGGCAGCCTCGCGCTGGACCAACGCATCGAGCGGCAGCCCGGTCAGCCCAGCCACCAGCTTCAGCTTGGCCAGTCGCTTGCCGTCGGCGCCGATGCGCAGATCGGCAGCGACCGGCTCGGTCTCCCGATCCGTGATACGGCCCTCGCGGTCCACCTGGAAGCGCTGCGCAGGCGGGAAGAAACCGGTGATGTCGCGTTCACCCGGATTGCCAGCCGCAATCAGCGCCAGCACCCGGGATTCGCCGTGCATGCTCTTGAACAGGCGAACTTCCTCGTCGACCCAACGCGAGGCAGCGGCGTCGACCGAGGCGATCACGATCAGGAAATCAGAGTCGGCGAGCGCCTGGCGCAGGGTATCGGACAGGTGACCCGCAGCCGAAAGCTCGTCACGGTCGCGGAATATCGGGGTCAGCCGGGCCGGCACGGGACCGATGCCGGTCTGTTGTCCGACCAGTCGCGACGGCAGCCGATAGCGCTCCAAAGCGCGATGCAGCCATTCGGCGACCGCCTTGTCGGCATGACTGTAGCTGATGAACGCCCGGTAACGCCGTGTGTTGGCCACGCACTCTCTCCTTGTCGCCAAGCCTCCCGAAAGCGATGCCAATGCCCGCAAGGCAGCATAAACCATGTTTTCCGAATCACACGACCGTGCCGGATCCGGCTCGAAAATCGCGCACGACTCCGGCAAAGTGTGCGCCGACCCGGCGAACTGGTGCGCACCGGGGTCCGAGACCAGCCAGGAGTCTGCAATCGATGTCCGACAGAACCCACGGAATTTCTGCCCTTATCGGCATCATGTTTGCCACAGTCCTGCTGGCAGCGGCTGCCCCCGCCGACGCCCAGCCCAGCTGGCCTGACGGTGCGCCCATGCCGGAAGACTACGACTGGGTCCGCCTGACCTCCGACGAATGGCTCAAGGGCGACGTCACCGCCATGTACGACAACGAACTGGAATTCGACAGCGATGAGCTCGGCGTCCTTATGCTCGACTGGAGGGACGTCAGGGAGCTGCGCAGCGCGGAAATTCTCCAGGTGCGGGCTACCGGCGACCGCATCGGAACCGGCCGGGTACTCATGTCAGGGGGAGCCCTGGAAATCATGGATGCGGGCATGACTTTTCCCCAGGACGAGATCATCAGCATCACTGCGGGGGAACCCAAGGAGATCAACTTCTGGGCCATCAAGGTGTCTGCCGGCGCCGCCCTGCGCGAAGGCAATTCGGACCAGCGGGACTTCTATGCGAGGGCCTCCGCCACCCGACGAACGGTCAAGAACAGGATGCGCATCGACTACCTGGCCAACTATGCCGAGACCAACGACATCGAGACGACGAACAACCACCGCGCCAATTTCTCCTGGGACCGTTTCGTTACCGACCGCTTCTTCCTCAGGCCGGCCTTCGGCGAGTATTTCCGCGACCCTTTCCAGAATGTCGCCCATCGCATCTGGCTGGGCGCAGGCCTTGGCTGGCAGATCCTGGATACGTCGACCACGTCCTGGGAAGTCTTTAGCGGCCCTGCCTACCAGGCCACGCGGTTCGACGCGGTGGAACCCGGGGAAGACGATTCGGTAGGCAGCGCCGCCTTGGTCGTAGGCACGTTCTACGAGCGCGAACTGACGGACTGGGTCGATTTCAATTACGAGTATCGGTTCCAGTTCACTGATTCGCAGAGCGGCAGGTACAACCACCACATGATGGGCAGCCTGGAGCTCGAGTTGACCGAAAGACTCGATCTCGATCTCTCGCTGATCTGGGACCGGATCGAGGAGCCGCAAAGTGACGCTGACGGCGTCCTGCCGGAACAGGATGACTGGCGCTACGTGGTGGGGCTGGGCTGGGAGTTCTGAGGCGTCGCGCTCTCAGGTGATTTCCAGGCTGTAACCGTAGTGCGCCGCCAGCGGCCGGAGGTGGTCCAGGTAAGGCGCCAGCTGCTCGCGGTAGTGCACCCATCGCCCCGCCGAGCGCTGGTGGATCGGCTCGGCGACCTGCTGGTAGCTGGCCGAGCGCACCGGGGCCCGCCCGGCCAGCCGTGCTGCGGCATCGAACATGCCGGCCACCGGTTCGAGCCCGAGGGACCCGCACACCACCGCCATCTCCGCCTGCGGATCCGCCACCAGGTCCTCATAGCGCGTGTACTGCAGCCGCAGGGGCACCAGCTCTTCGAGGCGGCGCCACAGGGACATGGTGCGCACATACATGCCTGCACTCCCCTGCAGCGTGTCGAAGTGGATCGAGGCCTCGTTGACCGCATAGGCCTGCATGAAGTTGCTCAGCACCGCATCGCAGGGATGACGTAGCGCAAACAGGATGCGGGCGTCGGGAAACAGGCGATGGACCAGGCCGGCGTGCATGAAGCGCAGCGGCAGCTTGTCGACGATAAGGCGCGCCCGGCGACTCTCGAGGTAGCGCTCGGCTTCCCCGCGGTACAACCGGCGTAGCTCGGCGAGTCGTGCCTCATCCAGCGACTCCAGCACATCGGGATAGCCCGGCTTGCCTGTGCGCAGCACATCGATGACCCGTTCCAGCGTCGGCCTCTCGTCGATCGAGACGACGTCGGGGTGCGCGGCAAGCATGGTCTCCAGCAGCGTCGTCCCGGAGCGCTGGAAGCCGACCAGGAAGCACAGGTCGGCGCCGGTGTCCCCGCCCGGCTCCTCGTTGTGCGGATGAGCCCCGGGCGCACCGCGTTCCAGCCACTGCTCCAGCTCGCGGCATTCGCGGTCGAACGCCCGCGGGTCGACGCCACGACGGCGCACGTTGCGGGCCAGCAGGCGGTTGCCCTGCTGGTAAGCCTCGAAAGCCTGGTCGTAACGACCGGCGCGGTCCAGCGCGATGCCCGCTTCGAAACGGTGTTGCTGGGCGAGTCGCGCCGGCAAGGCACGGCCAGCGAGTCCCTTGAGCAGCGCCAACGCCTCGTCCAGCTTTCCCTGGCGCCGCTTCAGCCGCGCCAGCTCCAGCTGCATCGCCGGATGCGCCGGGTCGATCTGCCGCGCCTGCTCCAGCGCCGTGGCCGCGGCGTCCAGCCGGCCGGCCTGCTCATGGATGCCGGCGATTTCCACCCAGGCCTCGATTTCCATGGGATCCAGCGCCAGCGCCTTGTGCAAGGCGTCCAGCGCCTGCTCGTTGTCATTGCGCTCATGCAACAGGGCGCCGCGATAGAGCCACGCCAGCGGATGATTCTCGTCCATGCGAATGGCGTGCTCGAAATACTGCATGGCCTTGCCCAGTTCGCCGCGCAGGTGCAGTGCCAGGCCGGCATTGAGCAGCGCATCGAGATTGTACGGCTCACGCTTGAGGACCGACTCGAGGCAAAACAGCGCCGGATCGACCTGGTCGGCCAACAGCAGGGAGATGCCGAGATTGAGCTCGGCCACGACGCAGCCGGGCGCGAGCTCGACGGCCCGGCGGTAAGCCTTGATGGCCTCCTCCAGCCCGCCCGTCGCCCGTAACACCAGCCCGAGGTTGGCCCAGGCTTCCGGGTAGTTGTCACGCAGTTCCACCGCCTTGCGCAGCGCGGAAACAGCCTGCAACGACTGGCCCGCATTGTGGAGCGCCCGGGCGAGATGATTGTGCGCCGTGGGGAGCTTCGGGTCCGCCTCGAGGGCCAGCGTGCATTCCATCAATGCGCGTTCCGGGTCCCCCTGCAGCAGCGCGATCACCGAACGGCTCACATGAGCTTCGGGATCGCGCCCGGCGGCCAGCTCCCGGCTCACCGCCATGGCCTGCTCGCGCCGCTGTTCGCCGAGGCACAACTCGCGCAGGCGCACGGCGCAGCCGGGATCGGCGCTGAAGCGCTCCAGCAGTGCCGCGGCTTCCGCGCTGCGGCCGGCTGCGATCAGCTGGTTGGCTTCGTCCAGGGCGGGGTTTACAGGCATTTCTTGCGGTCCGGTCCGTAAAGAGGCGACGTGCCGGCCGATATTGTCGGCCAACACGTCGCGGAATACGACCCGCTCAGGCTCGCGCGGGCTGGACGCTACGGCACCTCGATCGCGCCGATATCGCCGCGGACACCTGCAGGCCGCGGCACGCCGCGCTGGTCGATCGCCGCGAGCTCGGCAAACAGGCGCTGCTGCCTGGCGAGCAGCAGCGTGATGCCGGGGTTCTCTGCCAGCGGGCCGGACGAGAACAGGGCATCCCACGCAGCGTCGCCGAGGGTCTCCGGTCCCATGCCCGGGACCTGCGCCTCGAGCAATGCGGCGTCGAGGCGATGCCAGAACTCGATGTACGGATAGTTGTAGAGTTCGCGCGGCCAGGTCACTGCCGGGCCGAACCAGTGCGTGTCGGCCAGCGTGAGTATCGGCTGGCCGGCCGGGTCCAGGTAAGGCTGCAAGCCCGGCGCCGCCGGATCGATATCGACCGCGCCGAGCAAATTCTCGAACTCGCTGCGGAACTGGCTGGCAAAGCCAGGCAGGCCGAACCGGGTTTCTATCCTCGCCAGCATGATGGCGAGGAAATTGTCCACTGCACCCGGTGCCACTGCGTACTCGCCTACGATCTCATCCAGCCCGTAGCTTCCGGTCGGGACCTGGTTCAGGGCCAGGTCCCAGGGCCGATAATGCAGCACCGCGTAGTCCGGCGCATCCACACCCACGGAGCGAATGACATCGGAGCGCACGATGCCCGAGGGCCGCTCCACGACTGCGTCGAGTTCCACCCCGTCCATGTCGCCAACCTGCGGATAATGCCGGCGCGACAGCGAGGCCCACGTCGGCTCGCCGACCGGGACCAGCATCTGGCTGAAATCGATCACGCCGATGCGGTTGTAGCCGAGGCTGCGGAAGTAGAAGGCGGAGCCGGTGAATACGTCGTGCGCATAGCTCGTGCCGCCGATCTCGTGCACCGTGTTGCCGGCGATGATGGAATGGCCGATGAAGATGTCCTCGATGCCGTGGGCATTGCCGATGGTCGCAGCCACGCCGCCGGCGAGGTTGCGCTTGCCGAGGTCGTCCGTGCGCGCAACGCCGTACACCTCGTTCTCGACCACGGTCACCGCCTCGAGCGCCAGGTAGCCATTCGAGACGTACACCCCGCCGCCGCGCCAGTAGCCGGTGGCGAGCACGAAGGGCGGCAGCCCCGGCGCCGGCTCGACCAGGTTCTGCGCCACGGTGGTGTTGCGCACATGCAGCAGGTTTCGCTTCCCGATGCCGCCACCATCGGAGTAGATGCCGCCGCCGTAAGTGAACAGCCCGCTGATGCGGTTGCCGGTGACCGCCGAGGTCTCGATCAGGGAAGTGTCTGACGCGACGTCCCGGCCGCCGACGGAGAACACGCCACCGCCGGCGGCGCCGCCGCCGAGCACCGAGTTGCCGCTCACCACGCAGCGCTCCATGGTGACGATGTCCGCGTAGACGCCGCCGCCGAACGCACCCCGGTCCCGCGACGGGTCGAAATCGCCCTGCACGTGGTTGTCGTAGATGCGGCAATCGCTCAGCCGTGCGCGGCCCCAGACGGCGACGCCGCCGCCCCGGGCCAGCGTCCAGGGCTGGTCGTCCGGGTTGCCGGTCGAGATGTCCTCGGCGATGTTGACGCCGCCCGTGATGGAGACGTTGCGCAGCGTGAGGTCGCCGTAGACTGCCAGTACCCGCGCCGGATCCAGGGTCCCGCCAGTCCAGGCGATGGTGATTCCGGACGCCAGGCTGGAGGCGTCGATGACGACGCTCTTGCGCGCATAGAGGGCCGAGCGGCCGTAATCTCGCTCGAAGTAGCCGACGAGATAGGAGACCGGACCACTCGGCTCGTCCCGGATGCCCATCACCTCGCCCTTGAGGATGCTGTGTGCCTCGCCGACGATGGTGAGCTCGATGGTGCCGCCGTCGAGCGCCGGGTCGAAGCGGATCGCCTGGCCGCTGGGAGCCTGCGCGAGCGCTGTCCGCAAGGTCGTGGCGCCGGCAGGCGCCGTGTCGTCGTCCAGCAAGGTGTCGACGACCAGTGCCGAGGAGGAGACGCCGCCGCTCCCGCCGCCGCCACAGGCAGGCAGCGTGGCAACTGACAGGGCGACTCCGGCGACCGCGATCCAGGCGAGAAAACGTTGTTGCTTGTACATGGGCGAGCCTCTCTAGGGAGAGATGTTCCCTGCAGATGTCTTAGAACACCCAGCGCCATCGCGCAATCCGGACTATTCCTGAGGTGGACTCGAGTTATCTGACCTAATGCACTGATATTACATAACACTTTCTGACTTGGAGGACCCGCAGGGCGCCCAGTTACACGTCGCCAGCGGCGCCCAGCAAGACGGCCACGGCAAGCCGTGCGAAGCCTGCGGCGCCCGGCACCCCGCGCCCCGCGCTAAGACAATCTTCTTCAGCATCACGCCTACTCCAGGCCACGAATCGGCCGCAGTTGCTCCCAGGCATCCCACTGCATAAAGTGGCGGCACCCGCACCCGCACCCGCCACCGGACGCCGCCCCATGAGCGAAAAGCTCGAGCAAGCCGCCTTCCTCATCCTGCTCGCCCTGGTCACAGGCGTGTTCCTTTGGCTGCTCAAGCCCTTCTTCGCGCCGCTGCTATGGGCGTGCATCATCGCTGTGCTATTCCACCCGATGCAGCTCTGGCTCGAGCAACGCTGGGGCCAACGTCCGAACACCACCGCCCTCACCACGCTATTCGCCTGCGTCGTGCTGGTGGTCATACCGGTGCTCCTGCTGCTGTTCTCTTTCCTGCAGCAGGGCCTGTCCGTCTTCGAGCAGATCCAGGCCGGCGAGCTCCAGCCCGGCAAGTACATCGACCAGGTGCGAAACGCCTTCCCTGTGCTGCAGGGCCTCCTCGAGCGCTTCGACATCGACATGAGCACGGTGCGCGACCGGGCCGCCAGCGCTGCAGTCGCCGCCAGCCAGTTCCTCGCGCGCAATGCGCTGGCGGTCGGCCAGGGCACTTTTGGCTTCGTGCTCAAGCTGGCGTTGATGCTCTACGTGGCGTATTTCCTGCTGCGCGACGGGCGCAAGCTGGTGGAGCAGCTGGTGCATGCCATCCCCCTGGGCGACGAGCGTGAGCGGCTGCTGTTCCAGAAGTTCGCCGAAGTTGCGCGAGCCACCGTGAAAGGCAATCTCCTGGTCGCCCTGGTGCAGGGCATGCTCGGCGGCCTGATCTTCTGGATCCTCGGCCTGCCCGCAGCGCTGCTCTGGGGCGTGGTGATGACGGTGCTGTCGCTCATCCCCGCCGTGGGCGCGGGGCTCGTGTGGTTGCCGGCGGCGATCTATCTCTACGCCGTCGGCGACTGGATCGCCGCCACGGTGCTGATCGCCTACGGCGTGCTGATCATAGGCCTGGCCGACAATATCCTGCGCCCGCTGCTGGTGGGCCGTGACACCAAGCTACCCGACTGGATGGTGCTGCTGTCCACCCTGGGCGGCATCGCCATGGCAGGCATCAACGGCTTCGTGGTCGGGCCGTTGATTGCCGTGCTGTTCGTCGCCTTCTGGCAGATCTTCAGCCGGGAGTTCAATCCGCAGCGCGAGACGCCTGCGGAAGCGACGGAGAAATCCGACTAGGCGGCCCCGATCACCAGCCAGAGCTGGAAAGCCAGCACCAGGCCGGTGCTCAGCACCCCGGCCACGGGCAGCCACACCGGCAGTCGCAGTCCTGCGCCGTCCCAATCCGGATCGCGGCGCTTGATCACCCACAACGCCACGTTCAACGACCCGAACACCAGCAGGATGATCGCGCTGGTGACCTTCGCCAGCGTGGTCAGTGGGAACAGCACCGCCAGCAGCATGATCACCGCCGTGATCAGCGCTGTGGCCCTGAGGGGCGTACGCGTCCGCGGACTGACTTTGGCGAGCCACGCCGGTGCCGGCGCTCCCGCGTCCCGCGCCATGCCATAGACCACGCGCGAGGCCATGATGATCTGCACCAGCGCCCCGTTCAGCCCGGTGAGCAGGCTGACGATGCCGAGACCCGTGGTTGAGTACCAGCCGTGCCCTTCGACCATCGCCGCCACCGGGGTGTTGCTCTCGGCCAGCGCCATCGGGCCGATCGAAGCCACTGCGACCAGCGCGACCACGACGTAGAGCACGATGGTGAGGAGCAGGCTGATGACGATGGCGCGCGGGAGAGTCCGGCGGGCGTCCTTGACCTCCTCCGCCATGGTCGCCATGTCCTCGAAACCGATGAAGGCGTAGAAGGCCAGGAAGGCGCCGGAGAAGATGCCGACCCACGCCGTCGCTTCGAGCGGCGGCATGAATTCCCGCCACTGCCGGGCGACATCGACCAGGTCCGCCTCGGCCACCACGCCCGCATACAGCAGTGCGCCCACCTCGATCAGCGTGATGACGGAGACCACCGCAACCGACTTGCCGATGCCCCACGCGGCTACCGCGCCCATGCCCATAACCAGCAAGACGATCGCCGGTCTCTCGGGCACCACGACGAAATCCTGCAGGAATCCCACCGTCGCCACGGCCAGCGCCGCGGCCGACACCACGCCAGTGAGGATCATCAGCACCCCCACCGTGCGGGCGAGCCAGTCGCGACCGAAGCCCTCCTTGATGTAGCGCACCGGCCCCGAACTGTCAGGGTAGCGCGAGGCGAGTTCCGCGATGGCGAGGCCGCTGAGCAGGGCCAGCACCCCCGAGCACAGCATGGCAACGGGGGCAAACAGCGCCGCCTCGCCCGCCACCTTGCCCATCAGCGCATAGAATCCCCCGCCCACCATGGTCCCGAGTCCGTACAGGACGAGGAACGGCAACGTGACGATGCGCTTCAGCTGCGATTGTCGTGTCATCGCACTCCAAGCATAGTCGTTGAATTCATCTACTAGACTTGGGGCGAGGAAGCAGAACACCGAGACCGATGAGCAAGCGACGTTTCGTCATCCAGAAACACGACGCCTCCAGCCTGCACTACGACTTCCGGCTGGAATTCGGTGGCGCGCTGGTGTCCTGGGCCGTGCCGAAGGGCCTGTCCACTGACCCCCGCGACAAGCGCCTGGCGATCCAGGTCGAGGACCACAAGCTCGATTACATCGACTTCGAGGGCGTGATCCCCGAGGGCGAGTATGGCGCGGGCACGGTGCTCGTATGGGACACCGGCACCTACCGCAACCTGCGCGCGGGCAAAGGCGGCGACAACACGGGCATGGAGGATGCCCTGGAGGATGGCCTCCTCGAGATCTGGCTCGAGGGCAAGAAATTGCGCGGCGGTTACGCCCTGAAGCGCATCGAGGGCGGCAAGAAGCCGAAGTGGCTGGTCATCAAGATGGACGACGAGGAAGCCGATGCCCGCCGCAAGCCGACCAGCTCGGAGCCGAAGTCGGTCCTCACGGGCCGGACGCTGAAACAGGTCGAGGCGGCCGCCGAAGATGAGTGAATGGCGCGACAGGCTGTCGGATGAAGAGCGCGGGAAAGTCCGTCGCAAGGCGCTGCCCGACTGGACTGCGCCCATGCTCGCGACCTTGACCAAGAAACGCTTCTCCTCACCGGACTGGATCTACGAGCGCAAACTCGACGGCGAACGCTGCCTGGCCTTCCGCAGCGGGCGCAAGACGCGTCTGCTGTCACGCAACCAACGTGACCTGGCAGATACCTATCCCGAGCTCATTGAGGCGCTGGACACCCAGGTGCCGAGCGGCACGATCGTGGACGGCGAGGTCGTGGCCTTCGACGGCGACGTCACGAGCTTCTCGCGCCTGCAGCAGCGACTCGGCATCACCGATCCCGAAGAGGCCAGCCAAAGCGACGTGAAGGTCTACCTCTATCTCTTCGACGTGCTCCACCTGGAAGGCTACGACGTCACCGCCCTGCCCCTGCGCACCCGCAAGGCGCTGCTGCGGAACTGCACGAAGTTCGCCGACCCACTGCGCTTCACGGCCCACCGCAACGAGTCGGGCGAAGCCTACTACGCAGAAGCCTGCGACAAGGGTTGGGAAGGGGTGATCGCCAAGCGCGCGGACGCAGCCTACGTGCATCATCGCTCGCGGGACTGGCTGAAGTTCAAGTGCGTCGATCGCCAAGAGTTCGTGGTGGCCGGCTATACCGATCCCAAGGGCAGCCGCAACGGCTTCGGCGCCCTGCTGCTGGGCTACTACGAGGGCAAGGACCTGGTATACGCCGGCAAGGTCGGCACCGGCTTCGACGATGAACTGCTGGAGAGTCTGGCGAAGCGACTGCAATCGCTGGCGCGCAAGACCTGCCCCTTCAAGGCCTCTCCTCGCCACGCGGGATCGGGCACCCACTGGGTAACCCCGAAGCTGGTGGCCGAAATCGCCTTTACCGAGTGGACCGGCGACGGCCGCCTGCGCCATCCGCGCTTCGTGGGACTGCGACACGACAAGCCCGCTGGCAAGGTCGTGCGCGAGGAGCCTGCCTGACATGTCCCGCCTGAACTTCGGCGCCTACAGCTTCGAGACCTCGAACACGGACAAGGTCCTGTTTCCCGACGCCGGCATCACCAAGGGTGGGCTCATCCGCTATTACCGCGCCATCGCCCCCGTGATACTTCCGCACCTCAAGGGACGCCCGCTGACGCTGCATCGCTTCCCCGACGGCATCGACGAGGAAGGCTTCTACCAGCAGCAGGCGCCCGACTATTTCCCCGACTGGATCGCCACGCGCCACGCCGCCCGCGCGGATGACGGAGCGCAGGGACCGGTCGAGCACATCCTCTGCAACAACGAGGCGACGCTCGCCTACCTCGCCAACCAGGGGACGATCACCCTCCACGGCTGGCTGGCCTCCGTGCCGAAACTGCGCACGCCGGACAAGCTGGTGTTCGACCTCGACCCGCCGGGCGAGGACTTCGAGCCGGTGCGCCAGGGCGCCCGCTGGGTCGCCGCCCTGATCGAACAGCTGGGCCTGCAACCCTTTGTCATGACCACGGGCTCCCGCGGGCTGCATGTCGTCGCGCCGCTCAAACCGGACCTGGGCTTCGACGAGGTACGTGACCTGGCGCGGGCCATGGCCGACTGGCTGGCGGCGCAGCATGCGGAGGAACTCACGGTTGCGCAGCGCAAGAACAAGCGCCGCGGCCGGCTGTATCTCGACGTGATGCGCAACGCCTACGGCCAGACCAGCGTCGCGCCCTACGCCGTGCGCGCACTGCCCGGCGCACCGGTGGCCGCGCCACTCGCACTGGATGAACTGGGCGACAAGCGCCTGCATCCGCAACGCTGGCACCTCAAGAATATCCTGCGACGCCTCGGGCAGAAGGATGATCCATGGCAGGACATTCGCCGCCACGCAGGTTCGGCCCGACGGGCGCGGCGCGAGCTGAAGCGGCTGTCTTGACCAGCGGCACGGGCACCGAGGCCGTCACGCGGCAGAGACCGCCTCGGACTCGCCCATGCGCGGGACCAGGCCGGCGATGCTGCCCACCAGCTTCGCGAACGGCACCAGGTGGTGCGCCACCAGCAGTATGCCCGAGGTCAGGATCGCCACCGACAGCTGTCGCTGCGGGTCGGCCCAGGCGAACTTGTTGATCAGGCCGACGTGGCCGAAGGCCTCCCGGCTGTGCGGCCCCCATAACCCCACCGGCGTATCGCCGAGCATCAGCCCGGCGCTGTAGCGCATCGGCAGCAGCAGCGTCCTATCGAAGCTGCGGCCCTCGACTTCCCGCACGGCGCCGGCAATGGTATCGGGCCGGCAAATACGGCGACCGCGCCAGGTGCCGCCATTCAGCATCATCTGGAAGAACGCGGAAACTTCCGCCGCGGTGCCGACGAGGTTACCCGCCGGGATGATGGCGTCGTGGAAGCGCGGGGCGTTGCTGATTTCCTCGATCGACTCCATTTCCGTTCCCAAAGCGCGCCGAATCAGGGCATTCAGCACCGGACCCTGGCGCGGACCGGTGGCGTAGCTCAGCGCCAGCGCCTCGCGATGCTCAGGCCGCGCGCCATAGGTAAAGTATTTCATTCTCATCGGCGCACGGATCTTGCGCTCGAGGTAGGCATCGATGTCGGCCCCGGTGACCGTGCGCAGGACGCGCTGCAGCACGAAACCGCCGGTGATGGCGTGGTACGCCAGCTTGGAACCGTCGGTGATGATCGGCTCAGCGGCGCACAGCAACTCCCAGGTCGCGTCCTCGTCCCACAGCGTTTCAATCGGCGTGTCGCTGGGCAGTCCGGGGATGCCGCCGCGATGCGCAAGCACCTGGTGCAGGGTGATGTTCTCCTTGCCCTTGCGCCCGAATTCCGGGTTATAGAAGGCCACGGGACGGTCGAGGTCGACCAGGCCGTCCTCCGCGAGCAAGTGCATCAGGAACGCGGTGACCGCCTTGGAAGCGGAGAACAGGCACATCGGCGTGTCGGGAGACGCGACGACGCGAGTGGCATCGGCCCCGTCGTGCGGACCGTTGCCGCGCGCGTGGCCGATACTGCGTGCCATGACGACCTTGCCGCGATAACGCAGGTTGATGGTGATCGCCGGGTGGACACCGCTGCGGTACACCTTGATGACCTCGTCCCACACCCGGTCCAGATCGGCGCGGCGCAAGCCCGCTTCTTCGGGGGCGACCTCCTTGCGCACATCGATGCGGATGACCTTGTCTAGGTCGTCCGGGACTGTGCTTAGGCGCAGCATTTTCCGGCGGAGGAAATCCATGGGCACTAGAAGCAGTCACCGGGCACGCGCACCCAGCCTTCCATCAAAACGCGCGCGCTGCGGCTCATGACGACTTTCTCGACCTTCCAGTCGCCGTCGGTTTCGCTGACCGCGGCGCCGACCTTGAGCGTGCCGGAGGGGTGGCCGAAAGTGACCGCGGCCCGCTCGCCGCCGCCGGCCGCCAGGTTGACCAGCGTCCCCGGGATGGCGGCCGCCGTGCCGATGGCCACCGCGGCGGTGCCCATCATGGCGTGGTGCAACTTCCCCATAGAAAGGGCGCGCACGTTCAGGTCGATGTCCCTGGCGTCGATCGCCTTGCCGCTGGAGGCCGTATAGCTCGCCGGCGGGGCGACGAAAGCCACCTTGGGCGTGTGCTGGCGCGCCGCCGCCTCGGCAATATCCTTGATCAGGCCCATCTGCACAGCCCCATGGGCGCGAATGATCTCGAAGCGCGCCAGCGCGGCCGGGTCACCGTTGATCGCCTCCTGCAGCTCGCGGCCGTCGTAGCCGATGTCGGCCGCGTTCAGGAACACCGTCGGGATGCCGGCATTGATCATGGTCGCAGGGAAGGCACCGATGCCCGGCACTTCGAGCTGGTCGACGATGTTCCCGGTGGGAAACATCGCATCGGCGGCGTCCACCGGGCTGATGAAATCCACCTGGACCTCGGCCGCCGGGAAGGTCACGCCGTCGAGCTCGAAGTCGCCGGTTTCCTGCACAGCCCCGCCCTTCATCGGTACATGGGCCACGATCGTCTTGCCGATGTTCTGCTGCCAGATGCGCACGACTGCCGTACCGTTCTCAGGCACCCGCGCGGGATCGACCAGCCCCATGCTGATGGCGAAGGAGCCCACCGCCGCAGTGAGGTTGCCGCAGTTGCCGCTCCAGTCGATGAAGGGCTTGTCGATCGAGACCTGGCCGAACAGGTAATCGACGTCGTGGTCCGGCCGCGTGCTCGGGCACAGGATCACCGTCTTGCTGGTGCTGGACGTGGCGCCGCCCATGCCGTCGGTGTGCTTGCCGTACGGGTCCGGGCTGCCGATCACCCGCAACAGCAGCCTGTCGCGCGCTTCGCCCGGGACCCGTGCCGCCTCAGGGAGGTCGCCGAGCCGGAAGAACACGCCCTTCGAGGTGCCGCCGCGCATGTAGACGGCGGGAATGCGGATCTGCGGCGCATGGCTCATGCGGCGGACTCCAGGAAGTCCTGCGCGAAGCGCTGCAGCACGCCGCCGGCTTCATACACTCGCACTTCTGCCGCCGTGTCGAGGCGACAGGTGACGGGCACACGGGCCGTCTCGCCGTCGGCGCGATGGATGACCAGCGTGAGCTCTGCGCCGGGCGCGATCTCGCCCTCGACATCGAAGGTCTCGGTGCCGTCGAGCCCCAGCGTCTTGCGCGTGTCGCCTGGCTTGAACTGCAGCGGCAACACGCCCATGCCGACCAGGTTGGTGCGATGGATGCGCTCGAAGCCCTCGGCCACAATCGCCTCGACGCCGGCGAGGCGCACGCCCTTGGCGGCCCAGTCGCGCGAGGAGCCCTGGCCATAGTCCGCGCCGGCGATGATGATCAGCGGCTGTTTGCGCGCCATGTAGGTCTCGATCGCCTCCCACATGCGCATCACCTTCCCGTCGGGCTCGACGCGCGCCAGCGAGCCCTGCTTCACCTCGCCGTCCCCGACCGCCATCTCGTTGATGAGCTTCGGATTGGCGAAGGTGGCGCGCTGCGCGGTGAGGTGGTCGCCGCGGTGGGTGGCGTAGGAGTTGAAGTCCTCTTCCGGCAGGCCCATCTTTGCCAGGTACTCGCCCGCCGCGCTGCTCGCCAGGATGGCGTTGGAGGGCGAGAGATGATCGGTGGTGATGTTGTCGCCGAGGATGGCCAGCGGGCGCATCCCCTTAAGGGTCCGTTCGCCGGCCAGCGCCCCCTCCCAGTAAGGAGGCCGACGGATGTAAGTCGATTGCGGCCGCCAGTCGTACAACGGGCTTGCCGCCTCCTCCACCTTGCCGAGGTCGAACATCGGGATGTACACGCGCCGGAACTGCTCCGGCTTGACGTACTCGGCGACGACGGAGTCGATCTCCTCGTCGGACGGCCAGATGTCCTTGAGCGTGATCGGCTTGCCATCCTTGTCCGTGCCGAGCGCGTCGCGCTCGATGTCGAAGCGCACCGTGCCGGCGATGGCGTAGGCCACCACCAGCGGCGGCGAGGCCAGGAAAGCCTGCTTGGCGTAGGGATGGATACGGCCGTCGAAGTTCCGGTTGCCCGACAGCACCGCCACCGCGTACAGGTCGCGGTCGATGATCTCCTGCTGGATCTTCGGGTCCAGTGCGCCGGACATGCCGTTGCAGGTGGTACAGGCGAAGGCGACGATGCCGAAGCCCAGTCGCTCGAGCTCGGGGAGCAGGCCCGCCTCCTCCAGGTAGAGCTGTGCCACCTTCGAGCCTGGCGCAAAGGAGGACTTCACCCAGGGCTTGCGCACCAGGCCGAGTTCGTTCGCCTTGCGCGCCAGCAGGGCCGCGGCAACCACGTTGCGTGGGTTCGAGGTGTTGGTGCAGGAGGTGATCGCGGCGATGATCACCGCGCCGTCCGGCAGCAGGCCCTCGGCCTCTTCGGCACGCGCCTCATCGAGATGCCCGGCGACGCCGCGCTCGGCCAGCGCCGACGTAGGCAGGCGGCGGTGCGGGTTGGACGGACCCGCCATGTTGCGTTCCACGGTGGACAAGTCGAATTCCAGCACGCGCTCGTACTCGGCCGCCTGCATCTGGTCCGCCCACAGGCCGGTGACCTTCGCATAGCGCTCCACGAGCTCCACTTGTTCCGGCTCGCGCCCGGTCAGCTTCAGGTAGTCGATGGTCTGGGCGTCGATGTAGAACATGCCGGCGGTGGCGCCGTACTCCGGCGTCATGTTGGAAATGGTGGCGCGATCCCCGATGGTCAGGGTCGCGGCGCCTTCGCCGAAGAACTCCAGCCAGGCGCCTACCACGCGCTGCTGGCGCAGGAACTCGGTGATGGCCAGCACGATGTCCGTCGCCGTGATGCCCGGCTTGCGCCGGCCGGTGAGCTTCACGCCCACGATGTCGGGCAGGCGCATCATGGACGGATGCCCGAGCATCACGGTCTCGGCCTCCAGCCCGCCGACGCCGATGGCGATCACGCCGAGGCAGTCCACGTGGGGAGTGTGGGAGTCGGTGCCGACGCAGGTGTCGGGGAAGGCGACGCCGTCGCGCACCTGCACCACCGGCGACATCTTCTCCAAGTTGATCTGGTGCATGATGCCGTTGCCGGCCGGGATGACATCCACGTTCTTGAACGCTGTCTTGGTCCACTCGATGAAGTGGAAGCGGTCCTCGTTACGCCGGTCCTCGATGTCGCGGTTCTTGCGGAAGGCGTCCGGGTCGAAGCCGGCGGCCTCAACGGCCAGCGAGTGGTCCACGATCAGCTGCGTCGGCACCACCGGGTTCACCAGCGCCGGGTCGCCGCCCTTCTCCGCAATCGCGTCCCTGAGCCCCGCGAGGTCCACCAGCGCGGTCTGGCCGAGGATGTCGTGGCACACCACGCGGGCGGGATACCACGGGAAGTCCAGGTCCCGGCGTCGCTCCACCAGCTGTCGCAGGGAATCGGTCAATGCCTCCGGCTCGCAACGGCGCACCAGCTGCTCGGCCAGCACTTTCGAGACATAGGGCAGCCTGTTGTAGCTGCCGGGCTGGATGGCCTCTATGGCCGCGCCGGCGTCGAAGTAGTCGAGGTCGGTGCCGGGGAGATGCTTGCGGTAGTTGGTATTCATGTTGGCCTGGAGCGGATCGCTGGACATGGGTAATGGCAATCGATTATAGCCCTATGGCCGGCGCGCCAAGAACGGCGCGGGCCCCGGCACGTCGCATTCTGAAACCACCTGGCAACAATCTCCCGGACCAGAGGCCGCCTGATCCATGAACCCCCTCATCTACTCCCTCGATCTGGCCGGCACGTTCGTGTTTGCATTGTCGGGCGGGCTCGCGGCGGCCCGCAGCCGGCTCGATCCCTTCGGCTTCGTGGTCATCGCTATCGTCACGGGTCTCGGCGGCGGCACGCTGCGCAACCTGTTGCTCGACCTCCACCCCGTCACCTGGGTTGCCGACCCCATGTATCTCGGCGTATGCGTCGCCGCCGCCCTCATCAGCTTCAGCTGGGCGCGCTCGCTGGAGTCGCGTTTGCGCTGGCTGCGCATCGCCGATGCGCTGGGCCTCGGCCTGTTCGTGGTCGCCGGCACACAGCTGGCGCTCACCGCCGGCACGCACGGCGGGATTGCAGTCATGATGGGCGTGACGACCGGCATTGCCGGCGGCATCATCCGTGACGTGCTCTGCAACGAGGTGCCGCTGGTGCTGCAGCAGGAAATCTATGCGCTGGCCGCCTTGGCCGGGAGCGTGGCCTACGTGCTGCTAGAAGCCGGCGGAGCCGGGCCGCTGCTGTCCACAACAGTGGCCTTCATCCTGTGCGCCGGCCTGCGCCTTGCGGCGATCCGCTGGAACCTTTCGCTGCCCCCATATGGCGGCGGGCGCATGGGTTAGAGAACGACCGCTTGCAATATGCTTGCAGCAATCTTGGCGCGCTGCACGTCGCGATTGTAGGATTCACGAAAATTTTATCGATCCAGCGGGTCCGCCTGGACGATGTATGAGGGGGAACAATTGAGCACATCGACACCTTCCGGACCCGAATGGAAACGCGTTGACGCGGTGTTTTCGGCGCTGCTGGAGTTGCCGGAGGCCGACCGGGAAGCCGCGCTTGTCGAACTGTGTGCCGGCGACGAGGCGCTCGAGTCGGCGGTCCGGCGGTTGCTGGACGCGGAGCGCCGCAGCGCCGCCGCCTTTGCAGCCGCGGTGACGTCCATGCGCCGCATGGCGGAAAGCGCCACCGACGGGAACGAAGCCGAAGCGGCTGCGCCGGGCGTGCCCGAGCAGATCGGCCCCTGGAAGCTGACCGAGCGCATCGGCGCGGGCGGCATGTCGGTGGTGTGGAAGGCCGAGCGCAATGACGGCCAGTTCCAGCAGACCGTGGCGATCAAGCTGTTGCGGCGCTGGATCGACGACGAACAGACGGTGCGCCGCTTCCGCGCCGAGCGCCGCATCCTCGCCGGCCTCGAGCACCCGAACCTGGCGCGGCTGCTCGACGGCGGCGTCGTCGGCGAGGGCTGGCCCTACTTCGTCATGGAGTACGTCGACGGGCTGCCCATCACCGAGTACTGCGACCGGCATCGCCTCGACCTCGATGCGCGTCTCGCGCTGTTCGCCCAGGTGCTCGAGGTCGTGGCGTACGCCCACCGGCGCCTGGTGGTCCATCGCGACTTGAAGCCGTCGAACATCCTCGTAACGCCAGAAGGCCGCGTGAAGCTGCTCGACTTCGGCATCGCCAAGGTGCTGGACCCCGAGGCGCTGCACGGCCCGGACAGCGAGCTCACCGAACAGGGCGGTCGCCCCATGACGCCCGCTTACGCCAGCCCCGAGCAGGTTCTGGGTGAACCCATCACCACGGCCAGCGACGTCTATGCGCTCGGCGTGCTGCTCTACCAGCTCCTGACCGGATGCTCGCCCTACCGGACGCCATCAGACCAGCCGCTGCGGCTGCGCAATGCGGTTGCGCAGGAGCGTCCCGCAAACCCTTCGGCGCGCGTCGAGGACCAGACCGACGGTTCCGACCCCGAAGCCCTGGCCGCACTTCGCGACAGCACGCCCGCACGCCTGGCCCGCCGGTTGCGCGGCGATCTCGACGTCATCTGCCAGGCGGCGCTGCGCAAGGAGCCGGAACAACGCTATCCGACGGTGGACCAGCTGCGCGCGGACCTCGAGCGGCATCGTCGCCGGCTCCCGGTATCGGCCCGCGCGGGCAACTGGCGCTATCTCGCCGGGCGCTTCGTCCGCCGCAATGCCTGGGCCGTCGCGGCCGGCGTGCTCATCCCGGCGGTGTTGTTCATCGGGCTCACGCTGCACGTCGAGCGCCTGGCCGTCGAGCGCGACCGGGCGGAGGCGGCAGCGGCGCAGGCCGAGCGCGAAGCCGCCAAGGCGCGCCAGGTCACGGACTACCTGGTGGAGCTGTTCGAAGCCGCAGATCCCGCAAGCGCCGCCGGTCGCGAGATCACCGCGATCGAGCTGGTGGACCGCGGCATCGAGAGGGTCGAGGCACTGGACGACGACCCGGCGCTGCAGGCCGAGATGTTCCAGGCTCTCGGCAAGGTCAGCCATGCGCTGGGCCGCTACCAGCAGGCCGTCGACCTGATGCTGAGCGCCCTCGCCGCGCGCGCGCAGGCGCCGCAGTCGGTGTCATTCGACCGCGGCGAACTGCTGGCGGACCTGGGTTTCACCTATTTCCAGCTCGGGCGCTTCGAGGAGTCAGAGCGCTACAACCGCGAGGCGCTGGCAGAGATACCCGAGGACGCGGCCCTGCGCCGCGCCCCGGTGCTGACCAACCTCGGCATCGTGCACATCATCACCAGCCGGTACGACGAGGCGGAGCGCCTGCTCGCCGCTGCCGTGGCAGCGCACGAGGCCGGAGCACCCGCTTCCGCCGAGCATGCCACCACCCTCAATGCGCTCGGCGCCCTCCTTTCCCGCCAGGGCAAGCACAAGGAGGCGATCGCCGCGCTCCAGGCCTCCGCGGACATGCGGCGCGAACTGTTCGGCGAGATGCATCCAGCGGTCTCGGTCTCCCTGGGCAACCTCGGCAGCGCGCTGAACGAGTCTGGCGATCCGGCCGCCGCCGAGCGAGTACTACTCCAGGCCCTCGCCATCGACGAACAGGTGCTCGGAGAGGAGCATCCCAGCTTCTCCGTGCTGCTCAGCCAGCTGGCGGCCTCACGGCGCGCGCTCGGCGACCCGCAAGGCGCGATCAGCTATCTCCAGCGTGCGCTCGCCATCCAGCGGCACCACGCCGGTGAGGATGGCGTGAACCCCACCATTCCCTACCTGCTCAGCGGCCTTGGCTCTGCGTACCTGCGGCTGGGCGAGTGGGCCGAGGCCGAGCCCTACCTCAAACAGGCCACGGCCATGGGAGAGCAGGTATTCGGGCCCGAAAGCCGGGAGTTTGCCGTCGACACCGCGCAGCTTGGCATAGTGCGCCTGCGACAGGAACGGCCCGAAGAGGCCGTGGCCCTGCTGCAGCGAACACTCGAGATCTATGGCGCACTCCTGGAGCCTGACCACAGGCTCACTGGCGGCGCGCTGCGGTATCTCGCAGAAGCCCAGTACGCGCAGGGTCATTCAGAGGAGGCGCTGGCCACGGGCAGGCGCAGCCTCGAAATCATCTCGCAGGCCGACGGTGTCAACCCAGAGCACCTGGCCGAGCTCGAACGCTGGCTGGGCGACATTGCCGCCGGCGTCGACCCGGGGCCGCTGGCGCTGCCCTACGAGTGACCGCCGGGCCGAGTGCCTCCGATGGCCCGGCGTCTTTCAGCCGCCGGACCCTGGCCCGATTTACTTGCCAAACAGACCACGCAAGCCCTTTTTGACCGCGTCGTTCACCGTATCGCGCACCTCGTCCTTCGTGGCGCGCTTGGCCTCTTCCGTGGCCTCCGAGGCCAGTTCACCGACAAAGCCAGTTTCATTGCTTCCGGCTTCAGGGCCCATGACCCCGGGCATGCGGTCACCCCCGATCGCCATGCCCTCGCCGGGCCCAATCCGCTGGTAACCGGCAGGCGGCTCGAACAGGGACGCCGGCTGCGGCCCGACGACCAGGTCACTCAATTCCATCTGGATGCGGTCATCGCCGGTCACCATGTCGGTGCGCACGGGGATGCCGTGATCGGACACCCAGATGAAGCCCCGCATCCGCGTGACCTCACCGCCGTCCGTTGCGACGCGATACTTGGTCGCCGGCACGCCGTTGACGGACTCACGACCGACCCGCTCCATCTCCCAGGTCTCGGGGTCCGGCAGCTCGACGTTCGTCTCGTCGAAAGCCCGGCCCGCGCTCGACCCCTCCATGTACAGTTGCTGCGCGGGCATCAGGAGCATGATCACGCCGCGATCGCCGTTCATGATCGCCACCGAGTACTCGCCATTTACATGCAGTTCCATCCGGTTCGTGCTGGCGTCACGCTGGAAGTAGCGCTGCTCCATGCGCCCTTCGCCGCTGGAGATGACGCGCTTGGCCGAATAGGCCACGTCAGGGTTCAGGGTCGGAACGTCGCCGAGGGCGGATGAGGGATAACTCGCCATTCCAATCATTGAAGCGGCGGCGATGATCAGGTTGGCCCGGTTAAGCATGTGCAGGACTCCTCCACGATCTGGCAAGGCCTCGGAAATTGGGCCTCTACCAGGAACAACGCAAAAATGGACACAAACCCGCCAGACTCGTGACGGTGGCCCAATTGCTGCTGCCTGCGAGACGGGGTTTGGCGGAGGATGCCGGCTTTTTCCGTTAGCCACGGTAGACCCTGATTCCGACTACACAAGACTACGCGCAACCTGGGGAGATCCAGATGAAACATAGATTGATGCTTGCATCGCTCATCGCGCTCCTGCTGTCCGCCAGCACCCTCGCCAATGACGGGATCATCGGCGAGTGGGCCCTGGACGCAGAAGGCTGCACGGAATCCCGGCTCGTGTTCGATGTCGAGGGAAACCACTCGGCCGTAGTTGCCGAGGACGGTCGCTGGGAGACCCTCGCCGCCGCCGCGTACCGGGTGGAGGGAGACCTGCTCATCATCACCCACAGCGAGGGCGAGGAGCGCATCCAGATCGTGGAGCAGGAACGCGATCGCATCGTGCTGCACAACCCGGGCCATCCCATGGGCGAGATTACGACCGAGTTGGTGCGCTGTCCTGCTTATTAGAATTTCACGCTCAGTTTTCCGGAAGCGCCCCCGGTTGCGGAATTGTAATTCTCCTTGATTAGATGAGTGGCGAGTTCGTCTTCTTGCATCTGGCGAAATTGAAACAAGGGGAGCTGTTGTATGAGAAATATGGGCCTTAGACACCTACGGCTGACCTCGGCTCCTGTCGGGACCCTGCTCTGCTTTTTGATTAAGGCCGCAACTGTGAGCGGTGTCGCACTCAATGCAGATGCTTACGCGGCAGCAAGTAATAACACCAATGATTCCACGCCCGCACTACAGCAACTCCACGCGCTGATAGATCAAAGCCAGTTTTCGCTCGACGCTCTGCTCGAAAAGCTGGATTTCGATGACGAACGCATTATCCAATTCGTCAATGAGGAAATTCACTTTGAGCAGTATCCTGGATTGCTGCGCGGCGCCAACGGAACCCTGCGCGCCCGTGCCGGTAACGCTCTTGACCAAGCCGTGTTATTGGCAAGGCTTCTCCGGGATGCCGGATATGATGCCCGCGTACTCCGGGGGCAACTAGAACATGCCGATGCAACCAAACTGGTCGCCCAGATCTTATCGCCACGAGAAGCCGTCTCGCCCTACTCAGATCCGCTGCTCGCCGAGAAACTCATAACCGACAGCGGGTTCCGTGAGCAAATGAAGCAGGTAGCATTCGACCAAGAAATAATCCGTAAGCAATTTCGGGACTACGCTCTTGAGCTCTCAGAAAACGTCAAGAAATCAATTCCGGAATCGGGAACAGGCGTTCTGGATATCATGGACCTTGCAAAGGATGCAAAGGACTATTTTTGGGTCGAATACCGGGCCGATACCGGCGCATGGAGACCAGCGCATCCCGCTTGGCCTGCCATGGAGGAGACACCGCCCACTCTGAACCCGGACGCTTATTTTGCAGACCGTATCCCGAACGAACTAACCCATAGGGTGTCCATACAGGCATTTATCGACCGGCGCCATGGCGATTCAGTGACAGCTGTCGCGATATCGGACCCGTGGCAGCAGCCCTCAGCGAACCTGGCGGGAACTAACCTAAGCTATTCTAACTTTCCTCTCGCCCTCGCCCGTGCTGAGCTTGACAGCGCAGAATCCATCGAAGCTGCGATCAAAGACAATGACTTCTTCATTCCACTGCTGAATGGCGAAATTGCACCGGGCGCAAAATCATTCGATCGTGACGGCAATGTCGTGCCCGTTACCGTCGCGGCCTCTAACTACGCCGAATTTTTCAAAACACTATCTCAATCCACCGATAAAGCGACATCAGTGGTCGGTAACATTGGGCCCGGAAAAAATGAGCCGCTCGAAGTCTCGCGAAGTCATTACCGCACAGAGTCACAATGGTTGAGAATTGAGATCTTATCCCCAGATGGCAGCGTTAGGGCATTCCGTAGAGACGTCGCATCACGCGGGGAAGAAGCGAAACCGTTTGCATTGTCTCTAGCACGCAACGCAACGCTCGAGATAGAAACTGGCGCTACTTCGACGGCCTCAATCCTGAATCAGTTGCTCAAGAACGCCCAGGCCGTCTCCTTGGTGCTGGAGAACTTGTCAGAAATGTCATCGCAGGCGTCGCCGAGCAATTTCGAGATCGACGTCTTGCAACAAATTGAACAGATGCCGAACTTCGAAGCGAGTCTATATTTCGCTGCCGCCGACATTGCAGCATCTTCGTTCACACAAACGCGAATTTACCGCGCATCACCAGCGATCGTTGCCAGATACCAACCGGCATACCAATTCATTCCGGAGCTTGAGGGAATCGATATCATCAACGACTTTCAACGGGTAATCGCCTTGGACGAGGCGACGAAAGGTGACGCGTTCGTTAGTCAAATTGCATTGGGTATTTGGCAAACCGCTATTGAGGCCGCTGTTGTGCCTTGGGGAAGGAGCGGCACACGGAACGCCTTTATCGACTGGGCAGACCAGGCAGGCTCAACGAGCGCTATACCCGTCAACATAGTCAATCGATCAGACAAAAATGCCGATCCCCTTCGCCCCGCGTCAATGTCGCCGGATTCTTGGTGGGATGTCGATCCGTACACCGGAGAAACCCTGGGGATGATTCGCGGCGGCTGGGGCGGAGCAGCCGCAATCGTAATGTTCTGCGCGCCGGTCCCTGAATACCTCACAGCCACGATGGCGTCGCTAACGCAAACTGTCGGAGCCGCTAAAGCTGCGCGCGCTTTCAAGACCTGTGGCTTTGTCGCTGCGTTTTACAGCATTACTAAGGTTGGCCTGGCTGCTGGCGGGCTATTTGACGGTGGATTATTCCTTCCGCTACCAGAGTCAATGAAAATCATCCTGTTAGCCGCCTCCGCAATGCTCCAGGGTGCCGAGATGGCGGGTGGAGAGGTGGCGTTCATGAAATGGTGTGTCCCTTACGTTGCTTTCCGCGTCCCCTAGGCGCCGACCTAACTCGTGAAGCGGGGGGAGGCAAACTGCACAGGCACTGGCGGGAACCGGCATTGATCCGAGTCGCGTTTTTGACGCTTCTCGGCTCACCTCAAAAGCAAGCTTGCGGAATCCCCTGGATACACATCGATTCCCTCAAGAGTCTGTGGTGGCGATGTTTTCACCAACACACTATACGTCCCCGCGGGCAACTCTAGTCGTTCTCCATCGACGATTCCTTCAGCGACCTGCAAGCCAGTGTAATCATAAACTGCGTATGGGGTCCGCAGCGCTTCCGCGAGCGCATGGCCGAGCCCGTTTTCATCGTCGGCCTTGAAATACCGCCCCCCACCCAACTCCGCCCACGCTTCGAACTGGCTTTCCAGCGCCTCGTCACCCAACGCGAAGCCGACGATATTCAGGCGCATGTCGAAGCCC
This sequence comes from Thioalkalivibrio sp. XN279, assembly GCF_011089885.1. Taxonomy (NCBI): domain Bacteria; kingdom Pseudomonadati; phylum Pseudomonadota; class Gammaproteobacteria; order Chromatiales; family Ectothiorhodospiraceae; genus Thioalkalivibrio; species Thioalkalivibrio sp. XN279. The sequence goes on from NZ_JAANBD010000025.1 coordinate 460,766, forward strand.
TTGTCGACAAGCGCCGTGATGACCGCTTCCGGATCGCCGTCACAGGTCTCTTCTCCATCCGTCAGCAACACGATCGTCTTCGGCCCCGTCGCCCTGGCCAGGTCCGACTCGGCCTTGGCGATCGAATCCGCGATCGGCGTACGCGCCAGGTTGCGCGCCTCGACGCGGCCGATGACCGCACCGGCTTTGGCTGGATCCAGCGGCTGCAGCGGTATCTCCAGGTCGGTCCTGCACGCATTGGGCTCGCGGTGGCCGAATACCCTGAGCGCGACGGGTGTGCCCGGCTGGAGATTCCTGGTGGCGGCCTCGACCAGGACCTCGCGGGCAATCTCGATGCGCCGCCGACCGTCGATGCGCTGGAGCATGGATCCGGAAGCATCCAGGATGAACAGGACCCCACCCGATCCCAGGCCCGCGCCGTCGCCGCTGCGTACCTCCAGCGTCCCCGGGCCCAGCGCCTCGCGAAACTCTGCATCCACGGTCAACTGGTAAGGCGCGGAGCCCCGCAACATCGTGGCCGCCCGATCGAACGCGACCTCCATCTCGCCCTCGCTGCCGACGTGGGCGTAATGCCCGCCGTTGACCCGCGCCCAGTCCTGCAACAGGTCCTGCTCGCGCGCCGGGTAGCGACCCAGGGCGCCGGTCGAATCGAGCCCGAGCGAAAAGATGCGCGGGCGCACGCGCTCGAAGGAGTTCCACATTTGCGGCTCCCGGCCGGTCGCAGCGTCGGTGATGAGCACCACCGCCTTGGTGCCGGCATGACGCCCGAGGGCCTCGCTGGCACGCCGCAGCGTGCCCTCGGCAGCGCTCGAGCTCTCGCCGCGCGGATACTCGTTGAGGATGGTCTGCACGAGGTACGGCTCGCCGTGCCAGTCCTGCATCAGGAGACCCGCGCCGAACGGCATCAGGTTGGCCGCGTCGCGCCCGGGCACGAGGTCGCGCGCGTAGGCCGCCATGGCGCCGTAGATCACTGGCAGGAAAGCGCCCACGCTGGCGCTGGTGTCCCAGGCGAACACCACGTTGCGCGGCGGTTCCGAGACGTGGAGATACACGGTGCTGCCCGGCTCGACCACAGCCTCCATGCGGTGCAGGTCGCTGCGTCGCTCGATTGGCCGCAGCGGCAAGGGCTCGCCTGAGGCCGTCTCGAGGGCGAGGACCGTCCTGACGGTCGGCTCGCCTGCCAGGCGGATCAGCAGCGTGTTCTGGCCCGCAGGGACCTGCAGGCGGTACCAGTGCTCGTGCCGCCCGAGAAGGACCTGGCCATCGACGGTCTTTCCGGGCTCAAGCGGCGCCGCGCTGGGGCGGCTGCCGTGGGCCGCCGGCTCGAACGCCCTGGCCGGCGCAATCGGCTGCAGCGCTTCGTACATAGCGCGGCCTCCCGTGGCGCCCCACTCGCCCAGGATCGAGCGGTACGAATCATCCGCCGAGTGCTCGATGATGCGGACAGCACCCGGCGCCTCCAGGAACACGTCGCGCTCCGCGGCCGGCGTGGAGAAGCGCACGAAGCGCGCCCATGTCGGGGCATCGAGGGCGAGTCGTTTTTCTCCCGGGCCGTCGACCGCCCAGCTCCCGATGGGCGACCAGGGGCCAAGCGGGCTGTCTACGCTGACGGCCACCTCGACCCTGGCAATACGTTCAGCCGCATTGCCGTCCGGCGAGTGCAGCCACTCCAGTGCGGTGATCTGCGCGGCGCGATTGTGATGGAAACCCACCACCCACTCCAGGTGCTTGCCGGCGCGCAACCGGACCCGCGTGCGCCGTGACTCCGGCTGCAGGACGTCGTCGTCCCAGCGCTGGGAAATCACGGGCCGGGCCCATGCCACGTGACCGCCAAGCGCAGGATCGGCGAGGTTCAACCCGACCCCAGCGGATACATCCGCGCCGGGACGTGCAATAACCTTCCACTCGCCGAGCCCACGGCTGCCGCCCTGGTGGCCGTTGTAGTCGTCGATGAAATCCAGGCGTGCGAAACGCGCCTGCGTTGGCTCTGGCAGCACGAAATACTGCTCGCGCGGCTGCGGCTCGAGTATTCCGTCCAGCACCCTGCGAAACGTCACCCCGTCATCAGACAGGGCCAGCGCAAAGCGCCGCAGCCAGGCGGACGTGCTGTCGCGGCCGAGCGGGTTGAGCGCGATGCCGGCGACCTCGACCGGGCCGTCGCCGGCCAGCACGACGGTCGACTGGTACACCCAGGCATCGTTGCCGCTCCGCAGGCTGAGCCCCTCGCCACGCACCGCCATGCCGTCGAAGATCTGCCCGAGACCCTGGCCGATCTTGCCGTCCTCCTCGCCCGTCCATCGGCCGCCGAGGGCCTGCCAGGCCACGTTGAGCCCGCCGAGGAGCGCATCCGGCACATCCCAGTGGCGCTCGGGGGCTGCCAGCGGCGCGTCCCGGTCCACGTCGATCTCGGCATAGGTCTCGACGGCACCGCCTTGCCCGTCCGCCGCCTGCACGCTGATGCGGACCGGCCGGTCAGCCCAGGCATCGTCCGGCACGGCCACCCGGACCTCCGCGGTCGCGCTCGCGCCCGGCTCGATGCGCAGCTCGCCGGGCCGCGTCGACACTTGCCAGCGCGCATTGCTGGTCACTGCCTCCAGCGCCACGGTGGTCACAGCCGTCCCTTCGTTGCTGAGCTCCAGCGTGCCGGTGAGACGCTGGCCGTAGGGCTGGTAGGCCGCCACTGCACGCGTGTCGAACTCGAGCGCCAATGCCATGTTCATAGGCGCTGGCGCGCGGGCTTCCCCGTCGTCGAGCACGACGCGCATGTCGTATCGACCCTGCCCGCGAATGCGCAGGTAGCGCTGTTCCCCGGCCGGGATCGTCCCGACATACCTTGCGCCCGACGAATCTCGCTCAAGGCCGCCACGCTCGCCCGCCCGGGCCACCATGTCGATACTCAGTTTCTGCTCAGATTCCAGCGCCAGCGCCACGTCACGATCCGCAACGGGCAGGGCGTACCAGTCCTCGTCGCGCCACTCGCCGACCTCTCCCGTGATCCCACCGTCACGCGGCACAGGCCGGGCAAAGGCCGGGTTGTCGTTGGGCTCGCAATCCACAGCGCAGGCGAAGCGCTCCAGGCGTTCCAGGTCGAGTTGATACTCGGCCTCGCTGGGCCGGCCGGTAATCAGCTCCAGGCGATAATCGCCGGGCGGAAAAAGGCCCTGGATGACGAGTGGCTGGCCGTCCGGCGCGCTGGCCTCGCGCGTCTTGACGCCGTCCCAGTACAGCTGCGCCCGGATCGCGCCATCAGCCGCGGGCCGCATCGTGAGCCGGATATGATCGTGGTGTGCAAGATGGAAGCGGTAGTTGTCGCGGTCCGCGGGATCGGACAGCAGTCCCGTGCGCACCTGGCCGATGCGCAGCGGCAGCATGCGGGTCGGATCGTCATTCGGTTCGCGCTCGCCGTTCGGGTCCGGCGGCCCGAGCGGCCGGGTCAGCAAGGTGTAATCCCCGTCCTCCCGGCCGCTGACCCCCACGTAGTGCACGCCGGGCATCAGGAACAGGTTGTCCAGGGTGATCCTGCGCTGCTTCGCCTGGCCACGGATCTTCTGCGCCTCCCGTCCCGCGCCGTCGTGGTAGGCCACTTCATGCACGCCGTCGCCCACCACCTGGAAACGCCACAACTGCGGCTCGCCGTCGACCACGATGCGAAAAAAGTCGATGTCGTCCTTGTCGATACGGCCCTTGATACGCTGGTTCGCCGGCATGCCCGTCGCCAGTGCCACGCTGTCGTTCGGCTCCGTTTCTACGCCTGGCTCATGCGGCCCAGCGGGGGCGAGCGTGACGGAGTACTCCACGCCTTCCTGGCCCCGCCCCAGCGACAACCCGTACTCACCCGCATGCAGCGAGATATCCTCGAGCCTGACCTGCCCCGTCCCGGAGCGACATTGCAGTTCTTCACCGCGATGATCGAGCAGGCAGAACGTCAGCCCGTTCCCGCCCGCCACTGCGGCCTCCAGCAGGAGCCGCTGCTCGGCTGACTCCGGCGTGAGCTCGAACAGGAAGAAATCAGTATCGCCCTTGCGCTGGAACCGACCGGTCAGCGCCTGGCCGAGGTCCACCCGGTTGGCCGTCTGCCACTTGTCGTTGGGTTCAGCCTCGGCACCGGCGACGCGCACGCCGCCCTCTTCCAGGGCAAAGAACCTGAGCGTCTCCGGCTCAGCCTTTACGTGCGCACGATACTGACCGGCCTCGAGCGACAGCTCAGGCAGCCGCGCCTGCCCTCGCCGTCCCCCGGATACGCCGCTGAGCTCCCGGCCTTGGGCGTCGAACAAGGCGAGGCGCACGGATCGACCGACAGGCACCTGCGCAGTGAGGTCCCAGCTTTGCTGCGCCTGTGCCTCGCTCACCTCGATCTCGAACCACCCATCCTCGGCGGCGGCGTAGCCGAGATGCCCGCGGCCGGGTCGCACCGCAAGCGCCTTGTCACGGCTGGAATTCTCAGCGGCACTCGGTGTCACTCCGAAGTCCCTGCCCTCGCGGATGGTCAGTCGATAGCCCCCGGACTCCGCCTCGGGCGCGGCGCCTGGCCCCATCGCCTCGAAACTGACACTGTCCACGGGCGGCCGAAAGGGTGCGTTGCCGCCGGCGCGCGCCACCCCGAGCAGGTAGTCACCCGGCTCGAACAGCAGGTCCTCGGCCCCCGCCGGACGACTGCCGTCACGACTTCCCAGCCGCAACAGCACCTCCCGGTCCGCCACACCGCTGCCGTCCTCGGCGTACTGCAGCCGGATCACTTCGAGCACGGTCAAGGCCCCCGGAATGCCTTCCAGCTCGAAGCTCCAGCGTTTTCGGGCGTCGACGTCCGACACCGTCCACAGGAAGCCGTCCTGGTCCCCCGCCGGCATGCTGCCCAGCACACGCACGGCTCCGTCGATCCGGTTCGCCGTCTCCGGCGTGTCATTGGGTTCGGTCTCGTGGATACCCACCTGGGCGCCAACCGGCCCTGTCAACCACAGGCACAGCCAGACCGCGGCAAGCCGTCTGCCGACACGCCGGCCCAAACCGGGACGCGCATATTCCACGGGGCTGCTCTCCTTCGGGGGCCGTCTACAACACCTAACGTAATGCGACCCGGGATTCCGCCACCGGCAATTGCGGCGGCGGCCATGGCGGGGTTGGCCGGCCTTTTTCGTTAATCCATTTAAGCCCGTACGTGATGGTTGGGCGTTTCATCCCATGCCACAGGGAGACATTGATGGGGACCACGAGAGGAATCCGCGCGCTCCTGGTCGTGCTGGCCGCCGGCGCGATGCTGTCGGCGCCGGTGCAAGCCAGTGGCTTCAGCCCTGTCGAGACGCTCGTCATGGCCGCAAGCTCCGCCACCGCGCTCGACGACCGCCAGCTGCGCACCCTGCGCAGCGAAGCCCAGCGCGAACGCCAACAGCAGCGCAACCTGCGCAAACAGCAGCTGAACGATGCTGCGCGGACCTTCCGCGTGGACGCCGGCAACCTCGAGGCAGACTACAAAGAGAGCGCGCGCGCCATAGACACCGAGTTCAAGCTCGAGGAGGTCGGCCTGCAGGCAGAAATCGACGCCAAGATTGCGGCCCTCGAAGCGGAAATGCACAAGCGCCTGAACGCCCGCATCATGGCCGGGACCGGGGAGGACATGGCGCAGCAGATGCAGGCCATGGAACAGGAAGCCAAGGCTTACCAGGACCGCCTGTTCGAGGCCCGCAAGCGCGGCGCAGCACACATTCATGCCGCGCGGCTGCGCGCCGAAGCCCGCAAGGACGCGCTGTTCCTCGAAATGGACCAGCTTGCGCTGCGTCGGGCCGATGAGCTGGGACTCACCACGACGCCGGAGCCGATCCTCGCCGCGCCCATCGGCGGAGAGCTGACGCGCCAGGAGGCGCAATGGAACGAGCGCGAACTCACCGAGGTCGAGCGCATCACTGAACGCCACGCCAAGCTGCTGGCCGGCTTCAGGAACGGAGAGCGTTTACGCGCATGGGAGCGGGCCAACCTCGAACAGGATTTCGCGCTCGACTGGCAGGAGCGCAGCGAGCTGCAGGCCCTGGAATCACAGCAGACATTCTTCAACGCCTTCCTGATGCAGTCTGCCGAGGCCGGGGCGTTCGACCAGCAGGCGTACGTGGAGCGTCTCGCGGACATCACCGAACAACAGCGCCTGATCAAGATCCGCTACGAGCAGGTCCGGCGCGAAAACCAGATCAAGCGCCGCGAAGAGAAGCGGGCCTTGTCGGGCGGTTGACCGACCGCACGCCGCCCAGGGGGGCAATGACCGCGCGCATCCCGCGCTGATGGATATCACCGAGAGGAGCATGAAGCTAATGAGAACAAAAACCGCGTGGATACTTGCATCGCTGCTGCTGGCGCCGCTGGCCGCAGCGCAGGAGGTCTCCCGGCTCGAGATCTCCAAGCCCCCCGGCGGCGCCGAGGCGCTGACGAGGATCGACCTCTACCTGCCTGCGGACGTCTCGAGCCTCGACTTCAACAACCCGATCAATGGGGAGCGGACCCGGCTCGCGGTAGCGAAGGACGACGCCGGCGGTGACCTGCTCGCCGCCCACGATGCCGTCAATGCCGAGTGGGTGGCGCAGGGCTACGAGGTCGAGTCACCCGTCAGCTTCGCCGGCATCGGGGATTACGCCAACAACAAGGACGTGAATATCGGCATCGTCCTGAAAGTGGCGCCGACCTCGGGCGCGAAAGCCATCACCATAGAGGGCACGGTGGCGCTGAATTTCATCGATACGTCCAGTGCAAAGAAGGCCACGCTCAAGGCGATCCCGACAGAAACGGCATGGGGCAGCCCCGGCGTCGATACACCCATCGGCCCGGTGCGCATCGAGCCGGCGTCATCGATGTTCATGGACGACGTCATCTACCAGGGTTACCAGGTGATGAGCCCCAATGCGCCCGTCATCGCCGTGACGGTCGTGGGCGGAGATGCCTCTGAGGAAGCGAACAGCATGGGCATGGGGCTGGAGCCGGGCATGTTCGTCATCAAGGGCGACGCCCCGCAAACAGTCGACCTCAACGTGACCTACGCTTCGACCGAAACCAAGGAGATTCCCTTCAAGCTGACCTTCGGCGTCGGGCTCTGACCGGCATCAGTGTGCGGTGACGGATCTCGCCTGCGGATCGCTGGGCAGCGCCAGGGCGAGCGCATGCGCCGCGCGGCAGTGCGCTACGTAAGGCAGCGTGTTGGCCTGGCCCGCGTCTGCAACCGGCAACGCTGCCGCCAGGCGCGCGGCCGCCGCCTCGCGACGGCCCAGGGCGAGTTCCGCCTCGCCGAGCAGGCAGCCCGCGATACCCACTGCGAAGTGGCTCTCGGGCAAGGCGCCGGCCAGGATCGGGAGCGCCACGCGCGCGGCGGCTTCCGCGCGCTGCGGTGTGCCCTGGCGCAGGTGAATGAAGGCCTGGGTGAGCAGCGGGAACGCCTGGCGGTAATGGTCGGGCGCCAATGACGTCGCATAGATGGCACGGACCTGCTCCAGCAACTCCAGGGCCTCTTCGTAGCGCCCCGCCAGCACTTGCATGACTGCCAGGTTTTGCATGGTGTTGGCGACGGAGAGATGGTCGTCGCCCAGGGCGACGCGCCGCTGCTCCAGCAGAATCTGCATTTCCCCGATAGCGCGTGCCTGCTCACCGGCGGCAGACAACGCCAGCACCAGGTTGTTGCGCATGCTGTAGGTGGACTCGTAGCGGTCGCCGTATTCTCGCTCAATGATGCGCAGCCCACGTTCCAGCGTGGCGGCCGCCTCCGCAGGCCGCCCGAGCAACCGCTGGGTTCTGCCGAGAATCGCCAGCGGCACCGTGAGGCGGGCGTGGTCAGGGCCCAATTCTGTTTCCACCGCCGCGATCGAGCCCAGGGTAAGAGCCTCGGCCTCCGCATACTCACCCTTTTCGCCGAGGACCTCGGCCAGGCCGTTGGCGGCTGCCAGCCGGCTGCCCAGGTCTGAGGCCCCAGGGTCGCTTGCCAACGCCAGCGCCTCGCGGAACACTGCCTCGGTGTCGCGCAGGGAGCCATACGCCCGCAACACGTCACCGGCATCGAGCAGCACCGCGGTTCTGCCCGGGCCTGCATCACCGGCCTGCCTGCGCACAATTTCGAGCGCGTCTTCGATCGCAGCCATGGCGGGCTCCCGGCGATCGAGTTTCATCCAGTGACGCGCCAGCTCGGCCATCGCCACCGCATAGGACATCGAATCCGGACCGTCATGCACGCGGTGCAGCGCAACGACTTCCTCCAGCAGTTCGGCGCCCTCCTCCATGTGCCCTGCATAGTGGTGCAGCATGGCCAGCGTCCCCAGCATCTCGGCGCGCAGGGCCGGATCGTGGTGCAGGTCCGCGCGCACGCGCCGGGTCGCGGCATGGATCGAGTCCCAGATGGTGGTCTCGCGACCGCGCAAGGCATCTTCGGCCATGGGGTCGGCCTGGCGAAACAGGCCCACGAGCAGGTCCTTGACCTCGGTGACGCGGGCGGCCTCGCGCTGGGCAGCGTCGCGTTCCTGGCCGAGCCGCACAGCGGATACCTGCAGCGTGACCACGAGCCCCAACGCGAGCAGCACCGCGGCAGCCGCCCAGGGACGGCGCCGGAAGAAGCGCCGCGTCGCGTCCAGCGCAGATTCTGGTCGCGCTGAAATGGCGCGGCCCTTGAGATGATTGCGAATGTCCTCCGCCATGCCGGCTGCGGACAGGTAGCGGCGCTCGGGAACCTCGTGCAGTGCCTTGAGCACGATGAGGTCCACGTCGCCCTTCAGCCGTCGCGCCAGCTGCACGGTGGAACCCGTCGCACTCGAGGTCAAAGCCTCGCCGGACTCGCTGTCGCGCCGCACTACGGTGCTCGGCGGCAGGGTATCGGCGCCGGCCGTGGTGGCACTCCCCATACGCTGCGGCCGACGCCCGGCCAGCAACTCGTAAAGCAATACGCCGAGCTGGTAGATGTCCGTGCTGGTGGTGACCGGGCCGCCGGCCAGCTGCTCAGGCGCAGCGTACTCGGGCGTCATCGGCCGTTGCGCCGTACGAGTGAGCGGGGACTGTCCCGCCGCGGCGTCCGGGTCCAGCAGCTTGGCAATGCCGAAATCCAGCAGTCGCACCCGGCCCTGCCCATCGACCAGGATGTTGCTGGGCTTGAGATCGCGGTGCACCACCAGCTTCTGGTGGGCATGGTGGACAGCGTCGGCCACCTGCAGGAACAGGTCGAGCCGCGCCTCGACGCCGAGCCGGCGCGCAGCGCAATACGCCGTGATTGGCTCGCCCTCGACATATTCCGTGGCCAGCCAGGGCGTACCGTCGTCGGTGGTGCCGCCGTCGAGCAGGGGCGCGATATTCGGATGCGCCAGGGAGGATAGGATCTGGCGCTCGGCGACGAAGCGGCGCACGGCATCCTGGCCGTCGATCCAATGGCGCAGCACCTTGATCGCGATCGTCTTGTCGTAGGCGCCGTCGGCGCGTTCCGCGAGCCATACGGAAGCCATGCCGCCGCGTCCGAGCAGCCGCACCAGCCGGTAGGGCCCCAGCCGCCGGATGCCCTGCGGTACGGCTTCATCCGGGGAAGCATCCTGCTGCTGGAGCGCATCCTCCACCAGGTGACCGAGCCCCGAAGCCGCAGCGGCGAAGAAACGCGTGCTGCGCCGCTCGGCCGAAAGCAGGCGTTGCACTTCCGCCCGCAACGCGTGGTCGTCCCCGCTGCGTTCCGCGAGGCGGGCCTCGCGCTCGTCCGCGGGCAACTCGAGCAACTCCGAGAACAGCGCGTCCACCACGTGCCAGTCGGGCCGGCCGGAATGGCGCAGATCAGGCCCGCCACTCATGATGTATCAGCGCTCCAGCGCATCCAGCAGGTAGGCGCGCGCGCGCGCCCAGTCCCGCTCGACCGAGCGCATCGGGCGCTGCAGCAAGCCGGCGGTCTCCTCCATGGTCATGCCCGCGAAAAACCGGCATTCCACGATGCGCTCCAGCCCCGGGTCAAGCGCGGCGAGGCCCTTCAGGGCGTCGTCCAGCGCCACCACGTCAAGGACCGCCGCATCGGCAGACGGCACCCCGTCCTTGAGCGTCACCATCAGGGCGCCGCCACCGCGCTTGTCTGCCTGCCGCCGCCGTGCGTAGTCGACGATCAGGTGGCGCATCACCGCCGAGACGACCCGGAAGAACTCGTCGCGATCGCTCCAGAATCCGCCATCCTCGGCCGCCAGCTTGAGGTAGGCCTCGTGGACCACTGCGGTGGTATTCAAGGTCTCGCCCGGTCGGTAGCGGCGCAGGTGCTGGTGCGCGATGCGTCGCAGGCGGTCATACGTGTCCGCCATCACCGTACTTGCGCCCGGGGCCGGGTCGGACATTTCCTTGGTCATCGCGTTCCGCTTTCCTTAGCCTGGGCAGTCATAGCCAAGGGTTCCGAGTCTAGCCGTCCGGCGTGCCCGTCGCTATATGTTGTCGCCCTCGGTCGAAGTCCCCGCCTTCGCCACCGGCTTGCTGCGCCCCCAGGCCCAGCCGCTGATCTCCGGCATGTCGTCGCCATGCTTGCGGATGTAATGCCTGTGGTCGACCAGCTTCTCCCGGAGCTTTTGCTTGAAGTAGGCGGCGCGGCTGCCGAGCTGGGGCAGGCGGTCGATCACGTCCTCGCAGAGGTGGAAGCGGTCCATGTCGTTGATCACCACCATGTCGAAGGGCGTGGTCGTGGTGCCCTCCTCCTTGTAGCCACGCACGTGCAGGTTGTCGTGGTTGGTGCGCCGGTAGGTGAGCCGGTGAATCAGCCAGGGATAGCCATGGAAGGCGAAGATGATCGGCTTGTCGGTGGTGAACAGGCTGTCGAACTCGCGGTCGGACAGCCCGTTGGGATGCTCGTTCTGCGGCTGCAGCTTCATCAGGTTGACGACGTTGATGACCCGCACCTTGATCTCCGGGAAGTACTCGCGCAGCAGCGCGACCGCCGCCAGGGTCTCCAGCGTGGGCACGTCGCCGCAGCAGGCCATCACCACGTCGGGCTCGCCGTCCTGGTCGTTGCTGGCCCAGTCCCAGATGCTGATCCCCGCCTCGCAGTGCTTGATGGCCTGGTCCATGGTCAGCCACTGCGGCGCGGGCTGCTTGCCGGCCACCACGACGTTGACGTAGTTGCGGCTGCGCAGGCACTTGTCGGTGACCGACAGCAGGCAGTTGGCGTCCGGCGGCAGGTAGACGCGGATGACCTCGGCCTTCTTGTTGACGACGTGGTCGATGAACCCGGGATCCTGGTGGCTCAGCCCATTGTGGTCCTGGCGCCACACGTGCGAGCTGAGGAAATAGTTCAGCGAGGCAATCGGGCGACGCCACGGGATGTGGTTGCACACCTTCAGCCACTTGGCGTGCTGGTTGAACATCGAGTCGACGATGTGGATGAAGGCCTCATAGCAGGAGAAAAAGCCGTGGCGCCCGGTGAGCAGGTAGCCCTCCAGCCAGCCCTGGCACTGGTGCTCGCTGAGCACCTCCATGACCCGGCCGTCGGGCGAGAGGTGGTCGTCCTCGGGATAGATCTCGGCCATGTAACAGCGGTCCGTGACTTCGAGCACGTCCTGCCAGCGATTGGAGTTGTTCTCGTCCGGGCTGAACAGGCGGAAGTTCTTGTGGTCCAGGTTGCGCTTCATCACGTCGCGCAGGTAGGTGCCCATCACCCGCGCCGACTCCGCGATGGTCGCGCCCGGACTCGGCACCTCCACGGCGTAGTCGCGAAAATCCGGCAATCTCAGGTCGCGCAGCAGGAGGCCGCCGTTGGCATGCGGATTGGCGCTCATGCGCCGCGTGCCGCGCGGGGCCAGGTCAGCGAGTTCCGGGACCAGGGTGCCGTTGGCGTCGAACAGCTCTTCGGGCCGATAGCTCTTCATCCACTGCTCGAGGATTGCGACATGTTCCACCGTACTCATGTCGCCCATGGGCACCTGGTGGCTGCGCCAGTAGTCTTCGCATTTCTTGCCGTCGATCTCAGGCGGGCAGGTCCAGCCTTTCGGCGTGCGGAACACGATCATCGGCCAGGTCGGCCGGCGCAGGTCGCCATCTTCACGCGCATTGCGCTGGATTGCCACGATCTCGGCCAGCGCCGTGTCAAGTGCGGCCGCCAGTTGCTGCTGCACGTCGTCGGGGTCGTGCCCGGCAACGAACAGCGGCTTGTACCCCATGCCCTCGAAGTACTTCTGCAGCTCGTCCTGGGGGATGCGCGCCAGGAAGCAGGGATTGGCGATCTTGTAGCCGTTCAGGTGCAGGATCGGCAACACGGCCCCGTCGCGTGCCGGGTTGAGGAACTTGTTGCCGTGCCAGCCCGTGGCCAGCGGGCCGGTCTCGGCCTCGCCGTCGCCGACGATGCAGGCGACGACCAGGTCCGGGTTGTCGAAGGCGGCGCCGTAGGCATGGCTCAGTGCATAACCCAGTTCGCCGCCCTCGTGGATGCTGCCCGGAGTCTCCGGCGACACGTGGCTCGGGATGCCGCCCGGGAAGCTGAACTGCTTGAACAGCCTGCGCATCCCCTCCTCGTCCTGGCTGATCTCGGGATAGACCTCGCTGTAGGTCCCCTCGAGGTAGGCATGCGCCACCAGGGACGGCCCCCCGTGGCCGGGTCCGATGATGTAGATCATGTCCAGGTCATCCCTGCGGATGACACGGTTCAGGTGCGCGTACAACATGTTCAGGCCGGGCGAGGTGCCCCAGTGACCAAGCAGGCGCGGCTTGATGTGCTCCCGCCTGAGCGGCTCCCGCAGCAGCGGGTTGCCGAGCAGGTAGATCTGCCCGACGGAGAGGTAGTTGGAAGCGCGCCAGTAGGCGTCCAGGCGCCGCAGTTCCTGCTCGGACAAGGGGCCGTGACCCTCGCTCTTCTTCATGCCTTGATCCTCCGTCGAAACCGACCACGGCAATTGTGCGCCGCGTTCATTCGCTGCCAGCCCGTCGATAGACCCGCACCCAGTCGACCAGCATCTTCTGCGGGAATATTTCGTCGTCGATACCGCCGCCCGCGCGGCCCCAGGCGCCGCCTACGGCGAGATTGATGATCAGGTGGAAAGGATGATCGTAAGGCCAGGATTCCCAGCCGCGGTTCTCGTTCATGTAAGTGAAGTACAGGGTGTCGTCCACGAAAATGTCGGCCTTCTCGGGTGTCCACTCCATGGCGTAGACAAACCATTCCTTGTCGATATCGTCCAGCAGGATCCGGCCCTTGCGTTGCTCCCAGTTGATCCAGTAATAGGCGCGGTTGTGCACCGTGCCGTGAACGTGCCCCATCTCGTAACCGACGTGCTCCAGGATGTCCATCTCGCCCGAGTTGGGCCAGGCGTCGCAGGTCTCGCTGCCCTGCCAGGTGTCGCCCTCGCCACAGGTGCTCGCGTAGCGGAAGGGATCGCTCGGCAGCATCCAGATTGCCGCCCAGGTCCCCTTGCCGCGCGGCACCATGGCGCGCGCTTCAAAGCGCCCGTAAAGGAAATCGGCTTTGCCTTGCGTATGGATCCTGGCCGACGTGTAGTCGGCCCCCTCGTATGCCTCCTTGTGCGCCTCGATGACGAGGTACCCGTTCTCCACGCGCAAGTTCTTCGGGCGGGCCGTGTAGGCCTGGTCTTCATCGTTCACGACACGCGCCGGCCACACATCGGTGTTCCAATTCAGCGGGTCGGGCGCGCCGTCCGTCTCAAACTCGTCGCTCCACACCATTTCCCAGCCTGTGCGCGGCACCTGCGCCGGGCGCACGAGCAGCCCGCTCAGGACTGGCTGCCTGGCAATCGCCGAGAACCGGACATCCAGCATGCCATCGGTGATCTCCACCCGGGGAATGGTGACCGTAAGGGCGGAAAAGACCTTGCCGTCACGACTGCTCATGACGTCCAGCCCCTGGATCACGGGCCTGTCCTCGACCAGGACGTCGAACACCCGCTCTCCGCCCTCGATTGGCTCGTGCTCCGCAAAATGAAAGGTGATGTCGTAAGCACCGTTTGCCAGCGGGCGCTCTACCCGAATATCGCCTTCGCGAAAGGTCTGGTACAGCACCGGGTCCTGGGATCCCTTGACCACGGCCAGCGTTCCTGGTGATCCGCCGCTGATCGACGACTCGGCCTCGTAACGGGTGCCGTCCGAGGCGACGAATGCCGGACCGCCGATATTAACCGCCCAGCTGACTTCCGCCGCGGCGTCCCGGGCTACGCCGCCGGATGGGGCCAGGACGGCCGCAAAAAGCACAACTAGGGTGGTATCACGCCTCAGGTGCATTTTTGGCCACTCCGATGGGACTGCTGCTAGGTGGCAACAGGAAAGTTCAAGTCCAAAGTTTAACCATTGCTGACAGCGCTGTCAGTATTGACTAGAATCGGCCGGGTGCGCAGCAGCACGGGATTCCGCGGCAGGACCCCAATCGGGACCCGAATGCTGCAGCCGGCGCCGCTGGCTTTTGGGGGTATCGTGGACGTGAAAGTTGCCTCGAATGGGATCGCCGACGGCCATGCCGTCGAAGGCGAATTCGTCGATATTGCAGGCGAGCGTTTTTACGCTATCCGCAACGTCAATCGAATGCCGCCCTTCTTCGTCAGCATGGTGTCGGACGACGACCACTGGCTGTTCCTTTCTTCGACGGGCGGGCTGACTGCCGGGCGCGTGTCGCCCGAGAACGCATTGTTCCCTTATACCACCGTGGACAAGATCCACGAATGCGGACGTCACACGGGCGGCCGCACGGTGCTGCGCGTTCACGCCGGCGACACGCCGGTGAACTGGGAACCCTTCAACGGCGAGCAACTGCTGGGTCCATCCCTGACCCGCAACCTCTACAAGAACGCGCTCGGCAACAAGGTCTGCCTCGAAGAGATCAACCACGAACTCTGCCTGGCGTTCCGCTGTACCTGGATGACCAGCCGAAGCTACGGATTCGTCCGGCAGTGCGAAATCGAGAACCTTGGCGCCCGCAGGCTCAGGATCGACGTGCTGGACGGCCTCCAGAACCTGCTTCCCGCGAACACGCCCCTTTTCACCCAGACCAACGTCAGTAACCTGGTCGATGCCTACAAGTGGGCGGAACTGGACGACGACAGCAGCCTGGCGATCCTGAGCTTGTACTCGGCCATCACCGATCGTGCCGAGCCGAGTGAGTCGCTCAAGGCGACCACGCTGTTCTGCCTCGGGCTGGAAGAACCGACGATCCTGCTCTCTTCGGAACAGATCGACGCCTTTCGTGCCGGCGAGCAGCCCGCGCAAGAGCGGCTCAAACGCGGTATCCGCGGCGCGTACCTGGTCTGCGGGCCGCTGGACCTCGGGCCCGGCGCCGCGCAGCAATGGATCATCGTCGCCAACACTTCGCAGGGCCAGAAGGACGTCGTCGCCCTGCGCCTTGAGCTACGCAACCCGGATGAACTGCGGAACGCGGTAGCGGCTTCGATAGAAGACGGCTCCGATCGCCTGGCGCGTATCCTCGCCGCCGCCGACGGCTTCCAGGCCACGGCAGAAGAGAACGTCGCCGAACACCATTACGCCAACGTGCTTTTCAATGTCCTCCGCGGGGGTATTTTTTTCGACCAGTATTCGATCCGCTCAGGGCATTTCGCGCGCACCATCAAGCACTTCAACCGCGCAGTCCACGACCGGAACCGTGCCCTGCTGGAGTCCCTGCCGCAGCGGCTGACGCTAGAGGAACTGCTGGCCGCAGCGAAGCGCAGCGGCGACCCGCAACTGCAACGGCTGGCCGGCGAATACCTCCCGATTACTTTCGGCCGGCGCCATGGCGATCCCAGCCGCCCGTGGAACCAGTTCGCCATACGCCTGCATGACGAGTACGGGAAAGACATCCTGGCGTATGAAGGGAACTGGCGCGACATTTTCCAGAACTGGGAAGCGCTGTCATTCAGCTTCCCCGCGTTCCTCGACAGCATCATCGCCCGGTTCGTGAACGCGTCCACCATGGACGGCTACAACCCCTACCGCATCACGCAGGAAGGTATCGACTGGGAAGTCGAGGAACCCGACGACCCCTGGAGCTACATCGGCTACTGGGGCGACCACCAGATCGTGTACCTGTTGCGCCTACTGGAGTTGTCGCGCAGCTTCTACCCTGCGCGGCTCAACCAGCTGCTGCAGGAACGCCTGTTCTGCTACGCCAACGTGCCGTATCGCATCCGGCCCTTCGATGCCCTGCTGCGGGATCCGCAGCAAACCGTCGATTACGACGAGCCGCTGGCCGAAGAGATCGAGCGACGCGTAGCTGCAGTGGGCGCTGACGGCAAACTCATCCTCGATGCCGATGGAGAGGTTTACCTCGTCACGCTGGCAGAGAAGCTGCTGGTGCCTTTGCTCGCCAAGCTCGGCAACCTGGTCGTGGACGGTGGCGTCTGGATGAACACGCAGCGGCCCGAGTGGAACGACGCCAACAACGCACTGGTGGGTCACGGCCTCTCCATGGTGACGCTTTGCCACATGCGCCGCTATGTGCACTTCCTGGCAGACCTGCTGGCCGGGGCTGACGGCAGCCTCGAAATCTCCTCCGAGGTGGCGGCATGGCTGAGCGAAACCACCGCGGCCCTCGGAAAACTCTGCGCGAAGCTTGGATCCGGGCCCGTTGACCCCGCGCTCCGATTCGAGTCGTTGTCCGAGCTCGGACAGGCGGCCAGTCGTTACCGGAAATCCGTCTACGCGCAGGACGGCTTCTCAGGCCAGGCCAAGGTACCTGTCGGCGAAATCAACCGCCTGCTCGAGCAGGCCCTCGCCGCGATCGATCACAGCATCGTGAACAATCGTCGCGAGGACGGGCTCTACCACTCCTACAACCTGCTCGACCTGCGCCAGGCCGGTGTCAGGGTGGAGACGCTGTACCCCATGCTCGAGGGCCAGGTCGCAGCACTCAGTTCCGGCGTCGTAGAGCCGGGCGAAGCAGCGCACTTGCTGGAGGCGCTCTACTCCAGCCCGCTGTATCGTCCGGACCAGGACAGCTTCCTCCTCTACCCGGACCGCACGCTGCCCAGGTTCCTCGACAAGAACCGCATACCACCCGAGCAGGTAGCCGCCCTGCCCGTGCTCGAGATCATGCTTGCCCGGGGCGATGAGCGCATCGTCCTGCGCGACGCCGAAGGATGCTACCGGTTCAGCTCCGAGTTTCGTAACGCACGCGACCTGGACGCCGAGATCGATCGGCTGCTCGCCGACTACGGCGAGGTGCTCGAGGCGGCACGGCCACAACTGAGTGAACTGTTCGAAACGGTCTTCCACCATCGCGCATTCACCGGCCGATCGGGCACGATGTTCGCATTCGAAGGCCTCGGCTCCATCTATTGGCACATGGTGGCCAAGCTCCTGCTTGCCGCGCAGGAAAGCTATTTCATGGCCCTGGACGCGGATGCCGACGCCGAGACCCGCCAGCGCCTCGGCAGGCTTTATTACCGCATCCGCGCCGGTATCGGCTTCAACAAGAGCCCCGCGGAATACGGCGCCTTCCCCACTGATCCCTACTCGCACACCCCGCGTCATGCCGGTGCGCAGCAGCCGGGCATGACCGGCCAGGTGAAGGAGGAAGTCCTGACCCGATTCGGCGAACTCGGCGTGAGAGTGTCCGGCGGCGTCGCGCGCTTCCAGCCGTCCTTGCTCAGGGCGCAGGAATTCAGAAAAGAGCCCGGCGTATTCCGCCATCTCGATGTCGACGGCGCGTGGCAGGAACTCGAACTTCCGGCCGACGCCATGGCGTTCACCTGGTGCCAGGTGCCGGTCGTCTACAGGCTGCACCGGGAGGCCGAGAGCGTGCTGAGCGTCACCTACGACGACGGCAACACGTCCCAGCTGCAGCGCAACTCTTTATCCCGGGAAGACAGCGCCGACCTGTTCGGCCGCAGCGGCCGCATCCGCTGCATCGAGCTGCACCTGGCGTCGCATGAACTGTTCGCCTAGCGCGAGCGCAGGAGACCGCACATGTCGAACCTGTACCAGAGAAAACTGCCGTTGGCCGGCATCGATACCTCCGGGATGACTACCCGGGAACTTGGAGAGCTGGCGCGGGAGATCCTGGACGAGGGCATCCACGGAATCTGCTTCAGCCCATATCTTCCGCACCAGTCGCCCGGCGACATCATCGAGGCCGGCCAGGTGGAGCAACGTCTCGAGCTGATCCGGCCCTGGGTGAAATGGATCCGGAGCTTTTCCTGTACCGATGGCAACGAGCTCATTCCGGCGCTGGCCGCGAGCAAGGGTCTCAAGACCATGGTCGGCGTATGGCTGAGCGACGATCACGAACTGAACGAGCGCGAGCTGGCGAATGGCATTGCCGTGGCGCAGGCCGGACACGCTTCCATCCTCGCCGTGGGGAACGAAGTCTTGCTGCGCGGCGACCTGACAGAGGATGAACTGCTCGACTACCTGTCACGCGCCAAGGCGGCAGTCCCGGACGTGCCGGTAGGCTACGTGGACGCCTACTTCGAGTTCGTCGACCATCCTCGCATTACAGCCGCCTGCGACGTGTTGCTCGCAAATTGCTATCCGTTCTGGGAGGGCTGCCCCGCCCCGTATGCACTGCTCTACATGAAGGACATGTATCGCCGCGTGGCCAGGGCCGCAGGGGGTAAGCGTGTTATCGTCAGTGAAACGGGCTGGCCCACGATCGGCAAGGCAACGGGAGGCGCAGAGCCGTCCTACGAAAATGCCCTGAAATACTTTATCGACACCTGCCGCTGGGCACACGAGGACGAGATCGAGATGTTCTACTTCTCGGCCTTCGATGAACCCTGGAAAGTCGCGGCGGAAGGGGATGTCGGTGCCTACTGGGGCCTGCTCGACAAGGACGGCAAACCCAAGTACTGGTAACAGCATACATATCCCAGCTCACGAGACCGGATGAAATGGCGAAACCCAGGATCGATGACGTCGCCCGCCTTGCCGGGGTCTCGCCGAAGACCGTATCGCGGGTCGTCAACCGCGAGCCCAATGTCCGGGATGCGACGCGGGAGAAAGTCGAACAGGCCATCGAAGAGCTCGGCTACCGCCCAGACCAGTTCGCGCGCAACCTGGCCAGCCAACGCGCCCGTCTCATCGCGCTCGTCTATGACGATCCGAGCGCCTACGAGGTGCCGAGCTCAGGCTATGTGATTCGCCTGCAACAGGGCACCTTGCGCGCCTGCCGCGCGGCCAACTACGAGCTGCTCATTCATCCCTGCCGTTATCGCAACAAGGACGTGGTTGCGGAACTCGAAGCGTTGATCAGGCACATCCGGCCCACCGGGGTGGTTTTGGCTGCGCCCCTATCCAACATGCCCCGTATCGTAGATGCGATCCAGGCGAGCGGTACTCCTCTTGTGCGCCTTTCTCCCGGGCGAAAGGATGGAAACCAGTATTGCGTGGCTACCAACGACCGTGAAATCAGTGCGGAAATGACGCAGTATCTCGCCTCCCTGGGGCATCGGCGTATCGCTTTCATCAAGGGAAATCGTCAACACAAGGCGGTGGGCAACCGTTACCTGGGATTCGTTGACGGCTTGCGCGCCAGCGGCCTGCCACTCGAGAAGGACTTGGTCGAGCAGGGCGACAACTCGGTCGGTTCCGGCGAAGAGTGTGCCTGGCGGCTATTGCGCTCCGAGCAGCCCCCGACCGCGGTCTTCGCGGCGAACGACGACATGGCGGCAGGCGTGATGCGTGTCGCGGCACAGCTGGGCATCGAAATTCCGGCACGGCTCTCGGTGGCGGGCTGCGATGACATTGCGCTGGCGCGCCAGATTTACCCGCGCCTGACGACCATCCGACAGCCCCTCGCTGCGATGGCGGAGCTGGCCACGATGGCGCTGGTGGACGGCTCAGGCAAAGATTCCCTGGGCAATGGCGTCACCGTTGTGCCGGCGCAGCTGCGCATTCGCGAGTCGACCGGCCCGGCGCCGTCCGAGTAGCCGTCCTGAGCCCGCTACAGAAAAGAAAAGGCCCCGCGTTCAGCAGGGCCTTGGTGAGGATCTGCCCGCGCGCCTCGCGCCTGATCAGCCCCCGTTGACTGATACCACCCCGTTGTTGAAGTCTGGCGGCGTGGCCGGCTGATAGGAATATCCCCAGTCCAGCAGGACCTCTAACACGAGGATCGGGTCACCCGGAACCACGCGCCGGAAGCCCGTAGCATCCGTCCGGTACAGGGCATCCGCTGTGAGTTCGTTGAGCGGAACCGAGAATGGCACGGGCTCACCGTCAGGGCTCACCGCCGGGCAACACTCGAACACGGTAACGGAGCCGAAAAAATTGTCCAGCATGGACCGGTAGGCCTTGAGGGCCTGCTCACGTACCAGCTCATCGCTCGAGATGGCGTTGCTGTTCGCGTCATACAGCTCGTGCAGTGCAAGCGCGGTGTAATACTGGTTCTCCCCAGAGGGGCGCTGAGCCAGCGCGGTCGCCCAGAAGTAGAACCGCGCCTTCGCGCCTGACGGCCCCGGCGGCAGGGAGTTGAACAGGTCGAACTTGTTGTCGGCGTCCGGGTTGTTGACGTCGAACTCGATGATGGTCGTGGTCGAGAACGGATTCTCTGGGTCGTCGAGGACACAAGTCTCCGGGTGAACCCCAACGTTCTCGCAATAGAGATCCAGGACCACGTCCGTCGGGAGGACGACGGCATTGATCACCTCGCCATCGTTCTCATCGGGTTCGCCGCTGCAGCCGGCAGAGGCCAACGCCGCCGTCGCGAGCAGGGCAACGACCAGGTGCTTGCCGCGAAACGGTCCGGCATGTTGTCGATTCAGCGCTCTCATTCGAATATTACCTCGGCTGTACATGCTCTTCGCTAGAACTGATAGATGAAATAGACATTGACGCTGAAGATGTAGTCGCTGCCCGGGAACTCTTCCTCGGCCAGCGAGTTTTCGTCGAAGGCGCGGTACAGGGCACGGACACCGATCTTGGTCGCCTGGTCCTGCGACACACGGTCATTGATCGCGTAATAGCCCGATCCGAGCAGATATGAGTAGTCCAGCTTGATCTGTTCCGGGAACGTCACGTTGAACTGCCGGTAAAAGTCGTACGGGCCCCAGGCGTCTTTCAGGAAATAGCCCTCCAGCGTGTGCTTGCCGGCCCAGATGGCCTTGCCATGCAGTTCCCAGAAGTCCCGGGTGCCGCCGGTGGGGTCGCCCGTCGATTGCTGGAATCCTCGGACACCCTTGAAGATCAGCTTGGTCCGGTTCTTCGTATTGAAGGTCACACGGCTCGATACTGTCCAGACGTCCTCCGCCGGCAAACCTTGTCCGAACGCGGCGTTGGACTCCGTGGGCGCGAAGAAGAACTGGTACGAATCCGTGAACGTCGGGAATTCCGTATACGTGCCCCCGAAGTCGATTGCGAACGGCGCGTCCTCCCGCCACTCGTTGTCCCAGTCGTAGTAAGGCGTTGCGCCGGTGGGATCGTAGGTAAAGAAAATCTCGGCAGAGCGCGCCTCGCGGTTGCCGAGGACGGCGAAGGGATCGGCGTCACGGTTACGCGGGTTGGTGCCCGGGTAAAGGATGCCGTCGATGATCTCAGGCTCGATGAGCGGGTTGGCATGCACCAGGTTGTCGCGGTACATCAGCCGCGGGAAGACCATCCAGTTCCCGAAGAACATCTGCATTCCGGCCTCGTACTCCTGCTTGTTGCCAAGTCCGGAGTAAGGGAGATTGCTGGGGTCAGAAACGCCGTAGACCTTGTGGTGCTGTCCACCGTCGGCGACCAGGCCCGCGTGGTGGGCTGACAGATAGGTGCGCGTGCCCATCAGCGGGAATGTGAGCTTGGCCTTGAAGCCGAGCGTGTCCTCCCAGTCGATCTCGTCAAGGTACACATCGCCGTTGCTGTCGACACGGTCAAAGGCCTCGCCCACCTTTTCGGTCGCCGACATGATCCCGCCGAGTTCGAGTTCCCAGCCGTTCACGAACTCCTTTTTGGTGTAGATCGTCGTCTGGCGTGACTGGCGCTCGGTCTGCCCGGCACCGCCGACGGCGCTACCCAATCGTGCGACATCCTCGGAGTGGATGAACGTCCAGTCCATGTCCGCGAGACCGAAATCATACTTCACGACGAATTTCGGGTTGGCGCCCCAGTAGACTTCGGGACCGAACAGGAGCGTCAGGCCGTCAAGGCTGCCCTTGCCCCGCATCTCCACACCGGAAGGCGCCTTGGCATCCCAGATGTCGATACCGGCAATGTCGGTCGCCTCCTGCACGAGGCCGAAGAAATCCCCTTCATAGCCCCAGTGATAGCGCGGCGTGTGATAGAAAGCCTCCAGGTCAAAGGCTTCGCCCTCGTACTCGGCGCTGAAATCATAGATTTCTATGCGCCGTCCGTCGTCTATCGTGATCGGAGTGACCGGGAAACCCTCGACCACTTCCGTAGCCACCAGGATCTCGCGTTCCAGTCCGCGGTCACCGTAGCTGAACTCCAGTGGCCGCTTGTCGGCGACGTTGCCAAGGACGTTCAGCGTGAACTGGCCGTTCAGCTGGTTGTTCGGATTGAAAGCGAAGTCCAGGAACACCATCTGGCCATCACTGAACTCGATGGCGTTCTCCCCGTCTTGCCTGATGGGCTCATCCTCGCCCCGCGCCACGAATTCCGCCTGGAACCTGCCGCCCGTAAACCTCAGGGTGCGCTTTGACTCGTCCGCGTCGGCCTTCACCCGGCGAACGTCGCCCTTGAGTTCGTAGTAGTCAACATCCATGGCGGCGAACATGGAGTTGATCTCGCTCCTGGAGGCCTCGTAGGGGTCCATCGCGAAGATTTCTTTCATCACGTCGTAGGCCATGCGCGGGATCGCCTGGTAGACGCCCTCCGAATTCGGCAGGCCCAGCGCCGTAATACCGAACCATTCCTCGTTCATGTTGTTGCCGTCGGGCGTCCAGTCGAACAGGTACGCCTGGTTGGACCAGGAGGCGTGGGTATCCTGGATATCGAGGTTCTCCGTCTGCAGGTACTTCCACCATTCGTCGCGCCACTCGAAAATGTAGCCGCCGATCGAGTTGCCCTCTTCCCCGTTGCCGTAGGCCTTGTTGTACATCTCCTGCCACTGCTCTTTCAGGACCAGGGCCTGGGCTACCTGGTCCTCCTGGAAAGTGCGGGCATTGAAGGCATCGCTGCCGAACTCGAAGAACACGACCGGCAGGTCGAGCTTCTCGTCGACGCGCTGCCACAGGTCGGTGAAACTCGTGCCGCGGTAGACGTTGCTGCCGAGAATATCGAGCGACGGGACCAGCTCCGCGATGAGGTCGATGTACTGGATGTCGCCGTTCACGATGCTGAACGGGTGATTCGGGGCGATCTCCTTGCCGGCCGAGATGACCTCTTCGTACAAGCTGTACAGGTAGCGTGCCTTGGCGGTGTTCTGCTCACCCTCGGGCAGGTTCTCGATCTCGAAGCTCGACCATGACAGGCCGTAGTTGCTCTCGTTGCCGAACGCGAACATCAGGACGCCCGGAGTAGCCTTGTAGAGCCGCACGAACTCCTGCATGTCCCGCTTCAGAATCTCCCGGGTACGCGGATCGGAGTAGTCGGTAAAGGGAACCCATTCCCCGTCGATGCTGTAGCCGTAGCGGCCCATGAGCGGATTGATGACGCTCATGATCCCGTGCTCGCGGTAGATGTATTCCACCCACCGGGGCGGGATCGTCGTAAAACTGCGGATGGTGTTCACGCCCATCTTCTTCATCAGGCCGAACTCGTAGTCGAGCACTTTCCGGATGAAGTCGTCAGGTTCGTTGAACAGGCCGTAGGTGTAATTCTGGCCACGTGGCGAGTAGCCCCAGACGACGCCCTTGACGTAGAAGTCCTCGCCATCAACCTTGAGTTTCCAGCCCTTCTCGTCCTTGTAGGTCTCGACCTTGTTCACCTGCGCATGAGTCACGTCGGGGGCGGCGAAGATCAGCACGGCCGCCAGCAGGCTGCCGAAAAAGGCCATACGGTTGGAGAAGCTTGATTGGGCCATAGCGACTACTCTTGCTTGAGATTTGACTTCTTGGTGGACATCGATTCGGCTTGAATGCCCTGCCGGCCTGACCATCAGTTGGCCACGATGGAGACGTTGTCGATGGAGATGTCCGAGACGCATCCGGCAACAGCCCCGCAGATCGCCGTAAACTGCAATGACACTCCGCCACTGACATCAGGGCCGATGGCAATGTTCAGCGGGCCCACGGTGGTCCAGTCCGACGGGAACCCGGCGCCCTCGCGAATGATTTCCGTCGCAGAGACGCCGCCCCCGCTTTGCTCCGAAAAGAGGCGGATGTCAACAACGCCGCCATTGGCATCGCTGCCTTTCCAGTCGAAAGACACGGTAACCTGTTGGCCGGGCGTGAGGTCTCCAGCTCCCAGGTTGGCCGCTTTGAGTGTCGGATTGCCCGCGGCAGTGATATTCAGATTGGCCGCAAAGCTGCCGGATGCACTGTCGTTGGTCGTCGTGATGGTGCCGCCGTTCGGCGACGTCTCCCAGCCGCTCAGGTCACCGGCCTCAAAACCGCCGTTGACCACCAGCTCGCCGGTCGCGCCGCCGCCTCCACCGCCGCCCGCGGTTCCGGTGAAGCCGATATCGGTCAGCAGGAGCGTGAACGGCGCCGCCTGGCCGCCCAGCGGGCCGAGTAGGAAGCCCTGGTTGCCGGCGATCGTCGCCGCAAAATCGCTCATCGGGATCGATACCTGCAGCCAGCCGTTGCCCAGGTCGGTCACGCCACTGTAGGTCCCGAGGTTGTACACCTGGCTGGTGTCGCCGTTCTCAATGAACTTGACCTCAAAGGACGCCAGGTT
>NZ_JAANBD010000026.1 GCF_011089885.1 Thioalkalivibrio sp. XN279
TGTCCAAGGCGAAATTCGAACGTACGAAGCCGCATGTGAATGTGGGGACGATTGGTCATGTTGATCATGGCAAGACGACCTTGACGGCGGCGTTGACGAAGGTGATGGCGGAGAAGTTTGGTGGTGAGGTGAGTGCTTACGACCAGATTGACAAGGCGCCGGAGGAGAAGGCGCGCGGCATCACGATTGCGACGGCGCACGTGGAGTATCAGTCGGCGGCGCGTCATTACGCGCACGTGGACTGTCCTGGGCATGCGGACTACATCAAGAACATGATCACGGGTGCGGCGCAGATGGACGGCGCGATCCTGGTGGTGTCGGCGGCGGATGGTCCGATGCCGCAGACGCGCGAGCATATTTTGCTGGCGCGGCAGGTGGGTGTGCCTTACATCGTGGTGTACCTGAACAAGGCGGACATGGTGGACGATGCTGAGCTTCTGGAGCTGGTTGAGCTCGAGGTTCGGGATCTTTTGAGCACGTACGAGTTCCCTGGCGATGACACGCCGATCATTACTGGTTCGGCGCTGAAGGCGTTTGACGGTGACACGAGCGAGATCGGGGTGCCCTCGATCGAGAAGCTGGTGGCGGCGATGGACGATTACATTCCGGAGCCGGAGCGTGCTGTGGATGGTGCCTTCCTGATGCCGATCGAGGACGTGTTCTCGATTTCGGGTCGTGGCACGGTGGTGACGGGGCGCATTGAGCGCGGCATCGTGAAGGTGGGTGACGAGGTGTCGATTGTAGGCATCCGTGACACCACGAAGACGACGGTGACGGGTGTGGAGATGTTCCGCAAGCTGCTGGACCAGGGCCAGGCGGGTGACAACGTGGGTGTGCTGCTGCGCGGCACGAAGCGTGATGACGTGGAGCGTGGCCAGGTGCTGGCGAAGCCGAACTCGATCACGCCGCACACCAAGTTCCAGGCCGAGGTTTACATCCTGACGAAGGAAGAGGGTGGACGTCATACGCCGTTCTTCAAGGGATACCGGCCGCAGTTTTATTTCCGCACCACGGACGTGACCGGGATGGTCGAGCTGCCGGAGGGTGTGGAGATGGTGATGCCTGGCGACAACGTGCAGATGCAGGTGGAGCTGATTGCGCCGATCGCGATGGAAGAAGGCTTGCGCTTCGCCATCCGCGAGGGCGGCCGCACCGTCGGCGCCGGCGTCGTGGCGAAGATTTACGAATAAGGTTCGATTAGCGCAGGGCAGTAGCTCAATTGGCAGAGCGGCGGTCTCCAAAACCGCAGGTTGGGGGTTCGATTCCCTCCTGCCCTGCCAGGATCACACGCAGGCGCCCACCCGGGCGCCGACGCGTCTAGACGGCGGCAAATGAACGCAAAGTCCGACACAAGCAGCCTTTCCAGCCCGCTGGACAAGGTGAAAATATTCCTCGCCATCGCGATCCTGGTGGCCGGGGTGGCCGGCTATTACATCTACGAGACGGCCCCGACCGTGCTGCGCGTGGCCGGGGTGGTGTTCTCGCTGGCCGTGGCCATCGCGGTGTTCATGACCAGCGACGTGGGGCGCGAACTGTGGCGCTTCATCCAGGGCTCGCGGATCGAGCTGCGCAAGGTCGTCTGGCCCAACCGCCAGGAGACCGTGCAGACCACCCTGGTGATCATCTTCTTCGTCATCATCATGGGCATCTTTTTCTGGCTGCTCGACATGTTCCTGATGTGGGCGACGCGCCTGCTGACCGGGCAGGGAGGCTGAGGTCGTGGCCCTGCGCTGGTACGTCGTGCACGCCTATTCGAACTTCGAGCACAAGGTGAAGGAGTCGCTCCTGGAGCGCATCAAGCGCTATGGCCTGGAGCACAAGTTCGGCCAGATCCTGGTCCCGACCGAGGAAGTGGTGGAGATCCGCGAGGGCCACAAGCGCAAGAGCGAGCGCAAGTTCTTCCCGGGCTACGTGCTGGTGCAGATGGAGCTCGACGACGAGACCTGGCACCTGGTGAAGGAAGTGCCGAAGGTGCTGGGCTTCATCGGCGGTTCCAGTGACCGGCCGGCGCCGATCAGCGATCGCGAGGCCGAGGCCATCCTGCAGCGGGTGCAGGAAGGCGCCGAGAAGCCGCGGCCGAAGGTCCTGTTCGAGCCGGGCGAAGTGGTGCGCGTCACCGACGGGCCCTTCAACGACTTCAACGGGGTCGTGGAAGAGGTCAACTACGACAAGAGCAAGCTGCGCGTCGCCGTGCAGATCCTCGGCCGGGCGACCCCGGTCGAGCTGGATTTCAGCCAGGTCGAGAAGGCCTGAGCGAAACACGCCCCGAGGAACGGGGCGTGTGGTGCACGACTATCGCGTGCGCCGGGCAGGAAAGCCACAGGGGAGCCGCAAGGCGTTCGGACCCACACACAAGGTATAGCGAGTCATGGCAAAGAAAGTCACCGGATACATCAAGCTGCAGATTCCTGCAGGCCAGGCGAACCCGAGTCCTCCCGTGGGCCCCGCGCTGGGCCAGCACGGCGTGAACATCATGGAGTTCTGCAAGGCCTTCAACGCCCACACCCAGGGCATCGAGCAGGGCCTGCCGACCCCCGTCGTGATCACGGTCTACAGCGACCGCAGCTTCACCTTCGTCACCAAGACGCCGCCCGCAGCGGTGCTGCTGATGAAGGCGCTGGGGCTCAAGAAGGGCAGTGGCGAGCCGAACACCAAGAAAGTCGGCACCGTCACCCGCGCCCAGCTCGAGGACATCGCGAAGATCAAGATGCCCGACCTGAACGCGGCCGACCTCGACGCCGCGGTACGGATCATTGCCGGCAGCGCCCGCAGCATGGGCCTGAACGTGGAGGGCCTCTGACATGGCGCGCATGACCAAGCGTAAGAAAGTATTCGCCGAGAAGGTGCAGCCCGGCCGCTTTTACACCATCGACGAGGCGCTCGATCTGGCGCGTGAGCTGGCCACGGCCAAGTTCCGCGAGTCCATCGAGGTCGCCGTCAACCTCGGCGTCGATCCGCGCAAGTCGGACCAGGTGGTGCGCGGCTCCACGGTGCTGCCGCACGGCACCGGCAAGGACGTGCGCGTGGCCGTGTTCGCCCAGGGCGACAACGCCGAAAAGGCGACCGCCGCCGGCGCCGACATCGTCGGCTTCGAGGACCTGGCGCAGAAGGTGAAGGGCGGCTTCCTCGAGTTCGACGTGGTCATCGCGTCGCCCGACGCCATGCGCGTGGTCGGGCAGCTGGGCCAGATCCTCGGCCCGCGCGGCCTGATGCCGAACCCCAAGGTCGGCACGGTGACGCCGGACGTGGCCACGGCGGTGAAGAACGCCAAGGCCGGCCAGGTGCGTTACCGCACGGACAAGGCCGGCATCATTCACTGCGCCATCGGCAAGGCGGACTTCGAGCCGGCCGCGCTGAAGGAGAACCTCGGCGCGCTGCTCGCGGACTTGGCCAAGGCCAAGCCGGCGTCGTCCAAGGGTATTTACATGAAGAAGGTCACCGTGTCCTCGACCATGGGTCCGGGTATCGCGGTCGACCAGGCTTCGCTCAGTTACTAGGGAAGAAAGGGCGAGCGGCGCGGCGGCTGCGGCCGGCGCGACGTCTCGCGGCAATGGAGTGCGCATGGAGCCGGCGTGACAGCCGGCCGTCGTCAGAGACCGCAGGCGGCCTCGGCCTTAATGCAAGGCCTGCGCAGACGGTGTTACCCGAGTCAGGCATACCTGGTGAAGGTCACCGTCAAGGTGGGAAGCGAACGGATGCGCTTCCTTGATCAAGGACTTTCGGCCAGGAGTAGAAAATGGCACTGAGGCTAGAAGACAAGAAGGCACTTGTCGCCGAAGTGAAGACGGTGGCGGAATCCGCACATTCAGCCGTGGCGGCTGAGTATCGCGGCCTCACCGTCGGCCAGATGACCGCGCTCAGGAAGGAGGCCCGTGAAAAGGGCGTCTACCTGCGCGTGGTCAAGAACACCCTGGCGCGGTTGGCCCTGGAAGGCACGGACTTCGAATGCATGAAGGACGGGCTGAAGGGGCCGCTGGTGCTGGCATTCTCGGTTGAGGATCCCGGTTCCGCCGCGCGGGTGGTCAAGGCCTTCGCGAAAGACAACGACAAGTTGGTGACCCGTATTGTCGCGATCGGCGGGCAGGTATATCCCGCCACCGATCTCGAGCGGCTCGCCAGCCTGCCGACGCTGGACCAGGCCCGGGCAATGCTGCTCGGCGTGTTCCAGGCGCCTGCTTCGCAGCTGGTGCGCACCCTCAACGAGCCCGCCGCGCAGCTCGCGCGGCTGCTCGCTGCGCGGCGCGACCAGCTCGAGGCGGCCTGAGGCGGGCTTTTCTTTTCCACACCGGGTAACACCGTTTTATCGGAGCACAGACAATGGCTGTTTCGCGTGAAGAAATCATTGAAGTACTGAGCAACATGAGCGTCCTCGAGGTCACCCAGCTGGTGTCCGAACTCGAGGAGAAGTGGGGCGTGTCCGCCGCGGCGCCGGTCGCCGTTGCCGCTGCCGGCCCCGCTGCCGAGGCCGCTGCCGCCGAAGAGAAGACCGAGTTCGACGTGGTCATGACCAGCTTCGGCGCCAACAAGGTCGGCGTCATCAAGGCGATCCGCACCATCACCGGCCTGGGACTGAAGGAAGCCAAGGACATGGTGGAGGGCGTGCCCGCCACCGTGAAGGAAGGCGTCTCGAAGGACGAGGCCGACGGCATCAAGAAGCAGCTCGAAGAGGCCGGCGCCAGCGTCGAGGTCAAGTAAGATCTGCGTGCACGGGTTGAAGCCTGTGCCTTCGGGCAGGCTGGTGGCATGAGCCACCGGCCTGTTCCCGTTTCTGCCGGTTTCGCCCGGACCATGGGGTCCGGGCGCCTGGCCCTCCCGGCAGGGCCGTATCTGATAACGAGCCGCACTCGAAGGTGAGCCCGATGGCGTATTCCTTTACCGAGAAGAAGCGTATCCGCAAGGACTTCGGCAAGCGTCCGACGATTCTTGAGGTGCCCTACCTGCTTTCCATCCAGGTCGACTCCTACCGGAAGTTCCTGCAAACGGATCTGCCGGTATCCAGTCGCGAAGAGGTCGGCCTGCATGCCGCCTTCAAGAGCGTGTTCCCGATCGTCAGTTACTCGGGCAACGCCGCCCTGGAGTACGTCAGCTATCGCCTCGGCGATCCGCCCTTTGACGTCAAGGAATGCCAGGTCCGCGGCCTGACCT
The DNA here is from genome assembly GCF_011089885.1 of Thioalkalivibrio sp. XN279. Lineage (NCBI taxonomy): Bacteria > Pseudomonadati > Pseudomonadota > Gammaproteobacteria > Chromatiales > Ectothiorhodospiraceae > Thioalkalivibrio > Thioalkalivibrio sp. XN279. Next base: position 5,146 of record NZ_JAANBD010000026.1, read on the forward strand.
ACTCTGCGCCCCTGCGCGTGAAGGTCCGCCTGGTCATTTACGACAAGGAGGCCTCGGGAACGCCGAAGCCGGTCAAGGACATCCGCGAGCAGGAGGTCTATCTCGGCGAGCTGCCGCTGATGACCGACAACGGCACCTTCGTGGTGAACGGCACCGAGCGCGTCATCGTGTCGCAGCTGCACCGCTCGCCCGGCGTGTTCTTCGATCACGACCGCGGCAAGACCCACAGCTCGGGCAAGCTGCTGTTCTCCGCGCGCGTCATCCCCTACCGCGGCTCCTGGCTGGACTTCGAGTTCGACCCCAAGGACTGCCTGTTCGCGCGCATCGACCGTCGGCGCAAGCTGCCGGTGACCATCCTGCTGCGCGCCCTCGGCTACACCGAGGAGGAGATGCTGGCGCTGTTCTTCGAGACCAACGAGTTCCTGCTCGGCGAGCAGATCGAGCTCAAGCTGATCCCGGAGCGCCTCAAGGGCGAGACCGCCAGCTTCGACATCATGATCGGCGACGAGCTGGTCGTGGCCGAGGGCAAGCGCATCACGGCGCTGCATGTGCGCAAGCTGGCCGCGGCCGGCGTGGACACGCTGCCGGTGCCGGTCGATTACCTCGAGGGCAAGGTCCTCGCGCACGATGTCGTAGACGAGAAGTCGGGCGAGCTGCTGGCCAAGGCCAACGACGAGCTCACCATCGACAGCATCGGCAAGCTGGTGAAGTCCGGCATCAAGTCGATCCGCACCCTGTGGGTCAACGACCTGGATCGCGGTCCGTACCTGTCGCAGACCCTGCGCATCGATCCCACCAGCACGCCGCTGGAGGCGCTGGTCGAGATCTACCGCATGATGCGCCCGGGCGAGCCGCCGACTCGCGAGGCCGCCGAGAACCTGTTCCACAACCTGTTCTTCAACGCCGAGCGCTACGACCTGTCGGGCGTCGGCCGCATGAAGTTCAACCGCCGCGTGGATCGCGACAGCACCACGGGCCCGGGCATCCTGTATGACGGCCACTACTTCTCCACCCGCAAGGACGAGGAGTCGAAGAAGCTGTTTGCCGAGTTCGGCAAGGACGACCCGGCCGCCACCTCGGACATCATCGCCGTGCTGCGCACCCTGTGCGACATCCGCAACGGCAGCGGCACCGTGGACGACATCGACCACCTCGGCAACCGGCGCGTGCGCAGCGTCGGCGAAATGGCCGAGAACGCCTTCCGCATCGGCCTGGTGCGCGTCGAGCGCGCCGTCAAGGAGCGCCTGACGCTGGCCGAGTCCGAGGGGCTGATGCCGCAGGAAATGATCAACGCCAAGCCGGTGGCCGCGGCGGTGAAGGAGTTCTTCGGCTCCTCGCAGCTGTCGCAGTTCATGGACCAGAACAACCCGCTGTCCGAGGTGACGCACAAGCGCCGCGTCTCGGCCCTGGGGCCTGGCGGCCTGACGCGCGAGCGCGCCGGCTTCGAGGTGCGCGACGTGCACCCGACCCATTACGGCCGCGTGTGCCCGATCGAGACCCCGGAAGGCCCGAACATCGGTCTCATCAACTCGCTCTCGGTGTATGCCCGCACCAACGAGTACGGCTTCCTCGAGACGCCGTACCGCAAGGTCGACAACGGCAAGGTCACGACGCAGATCGACTACCTCTCCGCCATCGAGGAGAGCCAGTACGTCATCGCCCAGGCCAATGCCGAACTGGGGCCGAAGGGCGAGTTCACCAGCGACCTGGTGTCCTGCCGCCATCGCAACGAGTTCAGCATGGAGACGCCCGACCGCATCCAGTACATGGACGTGTCGCCGAAGCAGATCGTCTCCGTGGCGGCCTCGCTGATCCCCTTCCTCGAGCACGACGACGCCAACCGCGCCCTGATGGGTTCGAACATGCAGCGCCAGGCGGTGCCGACGCTGCGCGCCGACACGCCGCTGGTGGGCACGGGCATGGAGCGCGCCGTGGCCAAGGACTCGGGCGTGACCGAGGTGGCGCGCCGCGGCGGCGTGGTGGACTCCGTGGACGCCTCGCGCATCGTGGTGCGCGTGCACGACCATGAGACCACCGCCGACGAGGCCGGTGTGGACATCTACAACCTGACCAAGTACCAGCGTTCGAACCAGAACACCTGCATCAACCAGCGTCCGCTGGTGAAGGAAGGCGACGTCATCGAGGCCGGCGACGTGCTGGCCGACGGCCCGTCGACCAACATGGGCGAGCTGGCGCTGGGCCAGAACCTGCTGGTGGCTTTCATGCCCTGGCACGGCTACAACTTCGAGGATTCCATCCTCATCTCCGAGCGGGTGGTGCAGGAAGACCGTTTCACCACCATCCACATCGAGGAACTGACCTGCGTCGCCCGTGACACCAAGCTCGGGCCGGAGGAGATCACCGCCGACATCCCGAACGTGGGCGAGTCGGCGCTGGGCAACCTCGACGAGGCGGGCATCGCCTACATCGGCGCCGAGGTGTGCGCGGGTGACATCCTGGTCGGCAAGGTCACGCCCAAGGGCGAGACCCAGCTGACCCCGGAGGAGAAGCTGCTTCGGGCGATCTTCGGCGAGAAGGCCTCCGACGTGAAGGACACGTCGCTGCGCGTCCCGCCCGGCATGGACGGCACCGTCATCGACGTGCGCGTGTTCACCCGCGACGGCGTGGAGAAGGACTCCCGTGCCCTGTCCATCGAGCGGCAGGAGATCGAACGGGTGCGCAAGGACCTGGACGACACGCTGCGCATCCTCGAGGACGACATCTACGACCGCGTCGAGAAGATGCTGGTGGGCAAGAAAGCCGCGGGCGGCCCGAACAAGCTCAAGGCCGACAGCACCATCACCAAGGCCTACCTGGCCGAGCTGGCGCGTGACAAGTGGTTCGAGATCCGGCCCAAGAACGAAGACGCCGCGACCCAGCTGGAGCGCATGAAGGAGCGCCTGGGCGAGCAGCGCCAGGAGTTCGACAAGCGTCTCGAAGAGAAGCGCGGCAAGATCACCCAGGGCGACGACCTTGCCCCGGGCGTGCTGAAGATGGTCAAGGTCTACCTGGCCGTGAAGCGTCGCGTGCAGCCGGGCGACAAGATGGCGGGGCGCCACGGTAACAAGGGCGTCATCTCCACCATCGTGCCGCTGGAAGACATGCCGCACCTCGAGGACGGCACCCCGGTCGACATCGTGCTCAACCCCCTGGGCGTGCCCTCGCGCATGAACGTCGGCCAGGTGCTCGAGACGCATCTCGGCTGGGCGGCGCGGGGCCTGGGCCTGAAGATCGGGCGCATGCTCGACGACCAGGGCAACGTCAAGGAGCTGCGCAGCTTCCTCGACGAGGTCTACAACAAGAGCGGCGGCAAGGGCGAGCAGATCGATTCGCTCACCGACGACGAGGTGCTGGAGCTTTCCGGCAACCTGCGCGGCGGCGTGCCGATGGCGACGCCGGTGTTCGACGGCGCGGCCGAGGACGAGATCAAGGGCCTGCTGCGACTCGCCGGGCTGCCGGAGTCGGGCCAGACGACGCTCATCGACGGCCGTACGGGCGAAGCTTTCGACCGCCCGGTCACCGTCGGCTACATGTACATGCTGAAGCTGAACCACCTGGTCGACGACAAGATGCATGCACGTTCCACCGGCCCCTACAGCCTGGTCACCCAGCAGCCGCTGGGCGGCAAGGCCCAGTTCGGCGGCCAGCGCTTCGGCGAGATGGAGGTGTGGGCGCTCGAGGCCTACGGCGCTTCCTACACGCTGCAGGAAATGCTCACCGTCAAGTCGGACGACGTCCAGGGCCGCACGCGGATGTACAAGAACATCGTCGACGGCACCCACCAGATGGTGGCGGGCATGCCCGAGTCGTTCAACGTGCTGGTGAAGGAGATCCGCTCGCTGGCGATCAACATCGAGCTGGAGCAGGAGTAAATACTGATGAAGGATCTTCTCAAGCTCTTCAAGCAGAACGTGCCGGTCGAGGACTTCGATGCCATCCGCATCGGCCTGGCCTCGCCCGACATGATCCGTTCCTGGTCCTACGGCGAGGTCAAGAAGCCGGAGACCATCAACTACCGCACCTTCAAGCCGGAGCGGGACGGGCTGTTCTGCGCCAAGATTTTCGGGCCCATCAAGGACTACGAGTGCCTGTGCGGCAAGTACAAGCGGCTCAAGCACCGCGGCGTGGTGTGCGAGAAGTGCGGCGTCGAGGTCACCCAGGCGAAGGTGCGCCGCGAGCGCATGGGCCACATCGAGCTGGCCAGCCCGGTGGCGCACATCTGGTTCCTCAAGTCGCTGCCCTCGCGCATCGGCCTGATGCTGGACATGACGCTGCGCGAGATCGAGCGCGTGCTCTATTTCGAGGCCTTCGTCGTGGTCGAGCCGGGCCTGACGCCGCTGGAGCGCGGCCAGCTGATGACCGACGAGCAGTACCTCGAGGCCATCGAGGAGTACGGTGACGACTTCGACGCCCGCATGGGCGCCGAGGCCATCCACCAGATGCTGCGCACCATGGACCTGCAGTCCGAGGTGGTGAAGGTGCGTGACGAAATGTCGGGCACCAACTCCGAGACCAAGATCAAGCGCCTGTCGAAGCGCCTCAAGCTGCTCGAGTCCTTCATCGAGTCGGGCAACAAGCCCGAGTGGATGGTGATGACTGTGCTGCCGGTGCTGCCGCCCGACCTGCGCCCGCTGGTGCCGCTGGACGGCGGGCGCTTCGCGACCTCCGACCTGAACGACCTCTACCGTCGCGTCATCAACCGCAACAACCGCCTGCGCCGCCTGCTCGAGCTGAACGCGCCCGACATCATCGTGCGCAACGAGAAGCGCATGCTGCAGGAGTCGGTGGACGCGCTGCTGGACAACGGCCGCCGCGGCCGCGCCATCACCGGCACCAACAAGCGCCCGCTGAAGTCGCTGGCCGACATGATCAAGGGCAAGCAGGGCCGCTTCCGCCAGAACCTGCTCGGCAAGCGCGTGGACTACTCCGGTCGCTCGGTGATCGTGGTCGGCCCGACGCTGAAACTGCACCAGTGCGGCCTGCCGAAGAAGATGGCGCTGGAGCTGTTCAAGCCCTTCATCTTCCACAAGCTGCAGCTGCGCGGCGAGGCGCTGACCATCAAGGCCGCCAAGCGCGCCGTGGAGCGCGAAGGGCCGGAAGTCTGGGACATCCTCGAGGAAGTGATCCGCGAGCACCCGGTGATGCTGAACCGGGCGCCGACGCTGCACCGTCTCGGCATCCAGGCCTTCGAGCCGGTGCTGGTGGAAGGCAAGGCCATCCAGCTGCACCCCCTCGTTTGCACCGCCTTCAACGCCGACTTCGACGGCGACCAGATGGCGGTGCACGTGCCGCTGTCGCTGGAAGCCCAGCTCGAGGCCCGCGCGCTGATGATGTCCTCGAACAACATCCTCTCGCCCGCCAATGGCGAGCCCATCATCGTGCCGTCGCAGGACGTGGTGCTGGGCCTGTACTACCTCACCCGCCAGCAGGCGAACGTGAAGGGCGAGGGCGCCATCTTCGCCGACGTGGCCGAGGTGCACCGCGCCTACGAGAACCGCGCCGTGAGCCTGCATGCCTCCGTGCGGGTGCGCATTCGCGAGTGGATCGTGGGCGAGGACGGCGAGAAGACCTCGACCCTGAAGCTGATCGAGACCACCGTGGGCCGTGCCCTGCTGTCCGAGATCCTGCCCGAAGGGTTGCCCTTCGAGCTGATCAACCAGGACATGAACAAGAAGGCGATCTCGCGCGTCATCAACGAGTGCTACCGGCAGCTCGGCCTGAAGGAGACCGTGGTCTTCGCCGACCAGTTGATGTACACCGGTTTCCGCTATGCCACCCGTTCCGGCGTCTCTTTCGGCGCCGACGACATGGTGGTGCCGGCGGAGAAGGACGAGATCCTGGCCGAGGCCGAGGCCGAGGTGAAGAACTTCCAGGAGCAGTACGCTTCCGGTCTCATCACCAACGGCGAGCGCTACAACAAGGTGGTGGACATCTGGTCGCACACCAACGACCGCATCGCCAAGGCCATGATGGACAAGATCTCGGTGCAGGAGGTCAGCAACGCCAAGGGCGAGACCGTGCGCGAGAAGTCCTTCAACTCGGTGTTCATGATGGCCGACTCCGGCGCCCGCGGTTCCGCGGCGCAGATCCGCCAGCTGGCCGGCATGCGCGGCCTGATGGCGAAGCCGGACGGCTCCATCATCGAGACGCCCATCACGGCGAACTTCCGTGAAGGCCTGGACGTGCTGCAGTACTTCATCTCCACCCACGGCGCCCGCAAGGGCCTGGCCGACACGGCGCTGAAGACCGCCAACTCGGGTTACCTGACCCGTCGCCTGGTGGACGTGGCGCAGGACCTGGTGGTCACCGAGATCGACTGCGGCACCACCGACGGCCTGCTCATGACCCCGCTGGTCGAGGGCGGCGACGTGGTCGAGCCGCTGCGCGAGCGCGTGCTGGGCCGTGTCGTGGCCGAGGACGTGCTGGTGCCGGGCAAGGACGAGATCGCGGTCGAGGCCGGCACCCTGCTGGACGAGTACCAGGTGCGCAGGCTGGAAGAGCTGTCCGTGGATCAGGTCTGGGTCCGTTCCCCGATCACCTGCGAGACGCGCTACGGCGTGTGCAAGCAGTGCTACGGGCGTGACCTGGCGCGCGGTCACCGGGTGAACATCGGCGAGGCCGTGGGTGTCATCGCGGCGCAGTCCATCGGCGAGCCGGGCACCCAGCTGACCATGCGCACCTTCCACATCGGCGGCGCGGCTTCCCGTGCTGCGGCGCGCAACAACGTCACGGTGAAGAACGGCGGCACGGTGCGCCTGCACAACATCAAGACGGTGCGGCACGAGAAGGGCCACCTGGTGGCGGTGTCGCGCTCGGGCGAGCTCGGCATCATCGACGAGTACGGCCGCGAGCGCGAGCGCTACAAGATCCCCTACGGCGCCGCCATCATGGTGGACGACGGCGACAAGGTGGAGGGCGGCCGCATCATCGCCACCTGGGACCCGCACACCCACCCCGTGGTCTCCGAGGCCGCCGGTATCATGAAGTTCCAGGACTTCATCGACGGCGTCACCGTGGAAACGCGCGTCGACGAGCACACCGGCCTGGCCAGCATCGTCGCCATCGACCCGAAGCAGCGCGGCGCGGCGGGCAAGGACGTGCGCCCGGTGGCCAAGCTGGTGGACGCCAAGGGCAAGGACCTGCACTTCCCCGACTCCAAGGAGCCGATCGCCTACCCGCTGTCGGTGGGCGCCATCGTGGTCATGGAGGACGGGCAGAAGGTGGGCGTGGGCGACATCATCGCCCGCATCCCGCAGGAGTCCTCCAAGACCCGCGACATCACGGGCGGCCTGCCGCGCGTGGCCGACATGTTCGAGGCGCGCAAGCCGAAGGAGCCGGCGATCCTGGCCGAGCAGAGCGGCAAGGTGAAGTTCGGCAAGGAGACCAAGGGCAAGCGCCGCCTGATCATCGAGAACGAGGACGGCGAGCACGAGCTGCTGATCCCGAAGTGGCGCAACCTGTCGGTGTTCGAAGGCGAGGTGGTGCAGCGCGGCGAAGTGATCTCCGACGGCGAGATGAACCCGCACGACATCCTGCGCCTGCAGAACGTCAAGCACCTGGCCGACTACCTGGTGCGCGAGATCCAGGACGTCTACCGGCTGCAGGGCGTGAAGATCAACGACAAGCACATCGAGGTGATCATTCGCCAGATGTTGCGCAAGATCGAGATCACCGAGCCGGGCGACACGAAGTTCCTCAAGGGCGAGCAGCTCGACAAGGCCCGCCTGCTGGAGGAGAACGAGCGCGTCGCGGCCCAGGACGGCCAGCTGGCGCAGTTCGAGCCGGTGCTGCTGGGCATCACCAAGGCGTCGCTGGCGACGGAATCCTTCATTTCCGCGGCCTCCTTCCAGGAGACCACCCGGGTCCTGACCGAGGCTGCCGTGCGCGGTCTCAGGGACGACCTGCGCGGCCTGAAGGAGAACGTCATCGTGGGTCGCCTGATCCCGGCCGGTACGGGCTTCGCCTTCCACACCGCGCGGCGCCGCAAGGTGGAGATCAGCCCGGCCGAGATGACCATGGCGGAGGCCATGGACGCGGCCGGCGTCAACCCGGACGAAGTCGAGGTGCCGGAGCCGACCGACAGCGACTGAGCGAAGGGCTTTTTATGCCTGGGCGGCCCCCGTGCTTGACAGTGCGGGGGCCGGTTCCTACAATCCTCGGGCTCAGCGCAGGCCAATTGAAACCAGGCCTGCAATAGTTTGCACCGGGGAAGCGGGCCGCCACTGGGCGGCTCGGTTTTTCTGCGTCAGGTGAAACCGGGAAATAAGAACTTATGGCAACGATCAATCAGCTCGTCCGCAAGCCGCGTCGGACCAAGAAGGAAAAGACGACGGTGCCCGCCCTGCAGGCCAGCCCGCAGCGGCGCGGCGTGTGCACGCGCGTCTACACCACGACCCCGAAGAAGCCGAACTCGGCCCTGCGCAAGGTCGCCCGCGTGCGCCTCACCAACGGCTTCGAGGTGACCAGCTACATCGGCGGCGAAGGCCACAACCTGCAGGAGCACTCGGTGGTGCTGATCCGCGGCGGCCGCGTCAAGGACCTGCCGGGCGTGCGCTACCACACGGTGCGCGGCACGCTCGATTGCGCGGGTGTCGGCGACCGTCGCCAGGGCCGTTCCAAGTACGGCGCCAAGCGTCCCAAGTCCTGATGCTCTCCTCACTGAATACGACGGCCAGGTAGTCACATGTCCAGACGAGCCCAAGCGCCCAAGCGCATCATCCTTCCCGACCCGGTCTACGGCAGCGAGACCCTGTCGAAGTTCATGAACATGATCATGGAGAGCGGCAAGAAGTCCGTCGCCGAGCGCATCGTGTACGGTGCCATCGAGCAGATCTCGGAACGGCGCAAGATGCCGGCCGACAAGGCGGTCGAGGTGCTCGAGGAAGCGCTCGAGAACGTCAAGCCGATGGTCGAGGTGAAGTCCCGCCGGGTCGGCGGCGCCACCTACCAGGTGCCGGTCGAAGTACGTGCCGTGCGTCGCCAGACGCTGGCCATGCGCTGGGTCATCGACGCCGCCCGCGCGCGCGGCGAGAAGTCCATGGCGCAGCGCCTCGCCAACGAGCTCATGGATGCGTCCGAGAGCCGCGGCGCCGCCGTGAAGAAGCGTGAAGACACGCACCGGATGGCCGAGGCCAACAAGGCCTTCTCGCATTACCGCTGGTAAGCGACTGTCCGCCCAAAGGAATTCCGAGGTAACTACCGTGGCCCGCACGACCCCTATCGAGCGCTACCGCAATATCGGCATCATGGCCCACATCGATGCCGGCAAGACCACTACGACGGAGCGCGTCCTGTTCTACACCGGCGTCTCGCACAAGATCGGCGAGGTGCATGACGGCGCCGCCGTCATGGACTGGATGGAGCAGGAACAGGAGCGCGGGATCACGATCACCTCCGCGGCGACCACCTGCTTCTGGAAGGGGATGGACCAGAGCTTCCCCGAGCATCGCATCAACATCATCGACACGCCCGGCCACGTCGACTTCACCATCGAGGTGGAGCGTTCGCTGCGCGTGCTCGACGGCGCCGTGGCCGTGTTCTGCTCGGTCGGCGGCGTGGAGCCCCAGTCCGAGACCGTGTGGCGCCAGGCCGACAAGTACCGCGTGCCGCGCATGGCCTTCGTCAACAAGATGGACCGCCCGGGCGCGAACTTCCTGCGCGTGGTGAAGCAGATGAAGGACCGGCTGCGCGCCACCGCCGTGCCGATCCAGCTGCCGATCGGCGCCGAGGAGCATTTCAAGGGCGTGGTCGACCTGCTGCGCATGAAGGCCATCATCTGGGACGACAGCACCCAGGGCACGACCTTCGAGCTGCATGACATCCCGGCCGACATGGCGGACCTGTGCCAGGAATGGCGCGACCACCTGGTCGAGGCCGCCGCCGAGGGCAGCGAAGAGCTGACCAACAAGTACCTCGACACGCTCGAGCTCTCCGACGAGGAGATCAAGCTCGGCCTGCGCCTGCGCACGCTGCGCAACGAGGTGGTGCCGGTGCTGTGCGGCTCGGCCTTCAAGAACAAGGGCGTGCAGGCCATGCTGGACGCCATCATCGAGTACATGCCGTCGCCGACCGAGGTGCCGGCCATCCGCGGCGAGCTCGAGGACGGCGAGGAAGGCACGCGCCCCTCCGGCGACAACGAGCCCTTCGCCGCGCTGGCGTTCAAGATCGCCACCGACCCCTTCGTCGGCAACCTGACCTTCTTCCGCGTCTACTCGGGTGTGCTCGCCTCGGGCGACACGGTGTACAACCCGGTCAAGGGCAAGAAGGAGCGCATCGGCCGCATCCTGCAGATGCACGCCAACGAGCGCAAGGAAATCAAGGAAGTGCGCGCCGGCGACATCGCCGCCGCAGTGGGCCTGAAGGACGTCACCACGGGCGACACGCTGTCCGATCCCAAGGACATCATCACGCTCGAGCGCATGGAGTTCCCGGAGCCCGTGATCGCGGTGGCCGTGGAGCCGAAGACCAAGAGCGACCAGGAGAAGATGGGCCTGGCGCTGTCCAAGCTGGCGCAGGAGGATCCGTCCTTCCGCGTGCGCACCGACGAGGAGTCCGGCCAGACCATCATCTCCGGCATGGGTGAGCTGCATCTCGACATCATCGTCGACCGCATGAAGCGCGAGTTCAAGGTCGAGGCCAACGTGGGCAAGCCCCAGGTGGCCTACCGCGAGACCATTCGCCAGAAGGTCGAGCAGGAAGGCCGCTTCGTGCGCCAGTCCGGCGGCCGCGGCCAGTTCGGCCACGTCTGGATCACGATCGAGCCGCAGGAGCCGGGCGCCGGCTATGCTTTCGAGAACAAGATCGTCGGCGGCGTGGTGCCGAAGGAATACATCCCGGCCGTGGACAAGGGCATCCAGGAGCAGCTCGGCAACGGCGTGCTGGCCGGATACCCGGTGGTGGACATCAAGGTCACGCTGTTCGACGGCTCGTACCACGAGGTCGACTCCAGCGAAATGGCGTTCAAGATCGCCGGCTCGATGGCGTTCAAGGAAGGCTGCAGCAAGGCGAAGCCGGTGCTGCTCGAGCCCATCATGAAGGTCGAGGTCGTGACCCCCGAAGACTACATGGGCGACGTCATGGGCGACCTGAACCGCCGGCGCGGCCTGGTGCAGGGCATGGAAGAGGCGCCTTCGGGACGCATCATCCGCGCCGAGGTGCCGCTGGCCGAGATGTTCGGCTACGCCACCGACCTGCGCTCCATGAGCCAGGGCCGGGCGACCTACTCCATGGAGTTCGGTCATTACAACGAGGCCCCCAGCAACGTGGCCGAGGCCGTCATCAAGAAGGCTTCCTGATCCGCGACGGACGGGAAGAACAGAGACTTTCAAGCACGAGGTAGACGCTGTGTCCAAGGCGAAATTCGAACGTACGAAGCCGCATGTGAATGTGGGGACGATTGGTCATGTTGATCATGGCAAGACGACCTTGACGGCGGCGTTGACGAAGGTGATGGCGGAGAAGTTTGGTGGTGAGGTGAGTGCTTACGACCAGATTGACAAGGCGCCGGAGGAGAAGGCGCGCGGCATCACGATTGCGACGGCGCACGTGGAGTATCAGTCGGCGGCGCGTCATTACGCGCACGTGGACTGTCCTGGGCATGCGGACTACATCAAGAACATGATCACGGGTGCGGCGCAGATGGACGGCGCGATCCTGGTGGTGTCGGCGGCGGATGGTCCGATGCCGCAGACGCGCGAGCATATTTTGCTGGCGCGGCAGGTGGGTGTGCCTTACATCGTGGTGTACCTGAACAAGGCGGACATGGTGGACGATGCTGAGCTTCTGGAGCTGGTTGAGCTCGAGGTTCGGGATCTTTTGAGCACGTACGAGTTCCCTGGCGATGACACGCCGATCATTACTGGTTCGGCGCTGAAGGCGTTTGACGGTGACACGAGCGAGATCGGGGTGCCCTCGATCGAGAAGCTGGTGGCGGCGATGGACGATTACATTCCGGAGCCGGAGCGTGCTGTGGATGGTGCCTTCCTGATGCCGATCGAGGACGTGTTCTCGATTTCGGGTCGTGGCACGGTGGTGACGGGGCGCATTGAGCGCGGCATCGTGAAGGTGGGTGACGAGGTGTCGATTGTAGGCATCCGTGACACCACGAAGACGACGGTGACGGGTGTGGAGATGTTCCGCAAGCTGCTGGACCAGGGCCAGGCGGGTGACAACGTGGGTGTGCTGCTGCGCGGCACGAAGCGTGATGACGTGGAGCGTGGCCAGGTGCTGGCGAAGCCGAACTCGATCACGCCGCACACCAAGTTCCAGGCCGAGGTTTACATCCTGACGAAGGAAGAGGGTGGACGTCATACGCCGTTCTTCAAGGGATACCGGCCGCAGTTTTATTTCCGCACCACGGACGTGACCGGGATGGTCGAGCTGCCGGAGGGTGTGGAGATGGTGATGCCTGGCGACAACGTGCAGATGCAGGTGGAGCTGATTGCGCCGATCGCGATGGAAGAAGGCTTGCGCTTCGCCATCCGCGAGGGCGGCCGCACCGTCGGCGCCGGCGTCGTGGCGAAGATTTACGAATAAG